>DATIEW010000001.1:0-4429 GCA_035455585.1 Vicinamibacterales bacterium
GGCGGCCTCGCGCGCGCCATCCTCGCCGACCCCGCACGGCGGTTCGCGGTGCGCGCGATCACACGCAAGACCGCTTCCGAGAAGGCGCGTGCCCTCGCCGCGGCGGGCGCCGAGGTCGTGGCTGCCGACGCGGATGATCCGGCGAGCCTCGAGCGCGCCTTCGCGGGCGCCCACGGCGCGTTCCTGGTTACCAACTTCTGGGAGCATTTCTCGGCCGAGCGCGAGTTGAAACAGGCAGCGGCGATGGCGCGCGCGACGAGGGCCGCGGGCATCGTGCACGCGGTCTGGTCGACGCTCGAAGACACGCGGCTCTCGTTCCCGCTCGACGACCCGCGCCTCAAGACCCTGCAGGGGAAGTACAAGGTCCCGCACTTCGACGCCAAGGGGGAGGCCGACGCCATTTTCGCCGCGGAGGCGGCGCCGACCAGCTACCTGCTGGTCGCGTTCTACTGGGAGAACTTCATCTTCTTCGGCCAGGGGCCGCACAAGGGCGCCGACGGACATGTTGTCCTCGCCCTGCCGCTCGGCGGCGGCAAGCTACCCGGCATCGCCGTCGCGGACGTCGGCGCGTGCGCGCTCGGGATCTTCCAGCGCGGGCCCAAGGCGGCGGGCGAGCGGTTCGGCATCGCCGGCGAGGTGCTCACCGGTCCCGAGTACGCCGCCGCCTTCTCGCGCCACCTCGGCGTGCCGGTGTCGTTCTACGACATGCCGTTCGACGACTACCGGGCGCTCGGCTTCCCGGGCGCTGACGACATGGGCAACATGTACGAGCACCACGCGATCCTCGGCGAGGCGTTTCGCCGGCACCGCTCTCCGGATCTCGCGCGCGCGCTCAATCCAGCGCTCCAGTCGTTCGACGAGTGGCTGCGCGCGAACGCATCCCGTATCCCGCTCTCGTGACGGGCAGCTCCCCCGGTCAGACCAACTGGACGGGTCCGGTGCTGTCCGCGTGCCGAGCAGAAGCGTGACAGTGGCCAGCGAGTCGACCAGCCGCCCGAACCGGGCCCACGCGCCGCTGATGTCATCTGACACGCACTTTCCGAACGCCATTGCCCCTGACCCCAGGCGGCATGGGGGAGGTCTTTCGCGCGCGCGATATCCGCCTCCATCGCGACGTCGCCATCAAGGTGCTGCCGCCGGCCGTGGCGCGCGATCCCGATCGCCGCACGCGCTTCGAGCGCGAAGCGCACGCCGTCGCCGCGCTCTCCCATCCCAACATCCTCGCGCTCCACGACATCGGCAGCCACGACGAACAGCTCTATGTCGTGACGGGAGCTGCTCGATGGCGAGGGGCTGGACAGGCGGTTGTCCGAGGGCGCGATGCCCGTCCGCAAGGCCGTGGAGATTGCCGCGGCCATCGGGCGCGGGCTGGCGGCGGCGCACGAGAAAGGGATCGCGCATCGCGATCTGAAGCCGGCCAACGTGTTCCTGCTGGCCGACGGGCAGGTGAAGATCCTCGACTTCGGCCTGGCGCGAACGACCCCGGAGACGTCGAGCGCGGCGGCGACGCAAGCAGCGCTGACGGATCCCGGGACGGTGGTCGGCACGGCGGGGTACATCGCGCCGGAACAGGTGCGGGGCGCGGCCAGAGCGCCACCTAGGGCGACGGGCGTCGGACATGGTCCGAGCGCAATGCTCTCGACGTTGAGCTTCCCTCGGCGGCGCCGCTTTCCGCCGACACGCTTCTCGGTGTCGAGGCCAGCGCTGTCGCGTTGTCCCCGGACGGCACGCATCTGGCCTACGTGAGCCCGGCGCGTGCGGCCCGCCAAGCGCCGCCTCCCACACGCGCGCGGGGCGCCACGAGCGGCCCGTCGATGTGTGTAGTGGGCTTAAGCCCAGGCTTGGCCCTGGCTAAGCCCACTACATCGTTGTGGCCGAGCTTGGCGCGTCAATCGACGCCGTCGGACGCCGGGTCTTCCAGCTCGTCGCGGGTGGGGCGCGGCGGTCGGTCGGCACGCCCCGGTTTCAGGTAGCTCGTACACGGACGAGCGAAGCCGCGCGGGGTCACGATTCGGGCGTGAACGACGTGACCAATTCGAACGACGCCGGGACAAGCGCCGCATGGACGATGACCTGGACGCTGTGCTGAGTCGTGATCTGGAGTGCGCCGTTCTCGAACCCTTTGTAAAACACCTCAATACGCAGGTTGGACTCGGGCGAGTCCGCCACGACGCTCAGGAAAAGCGTGCCACTCCCAGGCACCAACACGGTGAAACTCTTGCACGGTTCGCACAAGCCGGAGTCCACAACGCCGCTCCCTTCACCTTTGAAGACCGTGCTTCTCACGCTGCGTCCGGCATCCAGCGTGATCGTGCGCTGCAGCGTGGTCGACCACGAGACCCGGCCATTGATTAACGGCACGCAGGCACTGCGCCCCTCGTACCGGTCGAAAAACGCAAATGGACACAGGCTCAGCTTGGACCTGACCCGAATGCCCAGAGTGGTCAGATCGACCGTGAACTGGTACGACCCGTCGGCACGGGTCTGCGCGCAGTTCGGTTCGTGCGGGAAGCAGACCGTCACCCCTGCGAGCGGCGCGTTCGTCTCGGAGTCGGAGATGACCCCCGCAAACGTGACGAGCGACGGGTTCACCGAACCCGGCGTAGGTTGGGTCGGCAGTGAAGACTCAGAGCAGGCCACCAACGATGCGAAGGCAAGCGTACAAAGCCCGGCAGCGGTCCAACGCATAGGATTCCTCCTTGTGGCACGAACCTCTCTTTCAACCGTCGCGGAGGCGGGCGTTCGTGCCACGGGTCCGTCACTGGGAGTTCGGCCACAGCCGCAACTCTCCAAACACCGCAAACGCTTGAACTGCACTCGGAAGGTCCCTCGGCTTGCTCGTGTCCCTCCAGGCCTCCGCGAACACCGACCGACCCGACGCTTGGGGCGGACCCTGGGTGTGGGTGCCTGATGCGTCCAGGGATCACCGGCGATGTCGCGAGCCGGGTTTCATGAGCGTCTGTGCGCCCGTCTGTCCAACGAGTGAGGTGACAACACCGCGTCGCGGCCGTGGCTGGCCAGATCGGCCAGCGGCACCACGGTCACACGGCGTCCCAGTTCGTATCGCCGGCCTCCGGGATAGAGCACTGTAAGGTGGTTGAGGCCCAGGTCCTCGAGCGCGATGCGCATGGACGGCGTGAGACGCGGCGCATCCTGAAACTTGACCTCGACGCCGTACCGCCTCCCGCGCACCAGCAGCAACAGGTCGAGCTCGGCGCCGGTGTGCGTCGCCCAGAAATAGGCGCCGTCCGGCTGGACGATGCGCAGCGTCTCCTCGATGGCGAAGCCCTCCCAGGAGGGGCCGACTTTCGGATGCGACCGCAGGTCCCTTTCGCGGGCCAGACCGAGCAGCGCATGAAGCACACCGCTGTCCCGGAGATACACCTTGGGCGACTTGACCTGGCGCTTCTTCAGGTTCTCGTGCCAGGGCTGAAGCGGGCGGACCAGGTAGAGACTGGCCAGCAGATCGAGGTAGCGCCGGGCCGTCGGCTCTGACACGCCCAGGGACCGAGCCGCCTCGGCGGCGTTCCAGACGCCGCCGTGATAGTGCGCGAGCATCGTCCAGAACCGGAGGAGCGTGGCGGCCGGGATTGTGATGCCGAACTGCGGCAGGTCCCGTTCGAGATACGTTCGGACGAACTGCTGGCGCCAGACGAAGCTCGCGGCTTCGGACCGTGCCAGGTATGAGGGCGGGAATCCTCCACGCCGCCAGAGCCGGGCGAGGCTGGCGGCTCCCGCGCTCAGCTCGTCGAGCCCGAACCCCGACAGTGTGATCGTCTCGATGCGGCCGGCGAGCGTTTCAGAGGACTGGCGGAGCAGGTCCGGGCTGGCGCTCCCGAGGATCAGGAACCGGGCGCGCGGTGGACGCCTGTCGGTCAGGACCCGCAGGACGGGGAAGAGGTCGGGGCGGCGCTGGATCTCGTCGATCACCACCACGCCACGGAGCGGCTCGAGCGCGGTCATGGGTTCCGCGAGCCGCGCCAGGCTTGCGGGGTCCTCGAGGTCGAAGTAGCCGGGGGCGTCCGGTGGCTGGATCTGCCTGGCCAGCGTCGTCTTGCCGGCCTGACGCGGCCCGACGAGAGCGACGACGCGACTCCGCTTGAGCGCGGCGCGGATATCGGTCAGCCAGCGGAGGCGCGGGATCATGCTCTGACAATACCATGAAAATCGAATATCCTATGTTCGTTTTTCATGGTCACACCGCTCGCGCAGAGCGTGCTGGGATTCAGACAGGCGGCGAGTCCGCCGAGAGGCCCTTCATGCGGCCTATCGTCCCGGCTCGGCGCCGCGGAGGGCTTCCGGGTCGTCGACCGGGCTGGCGGTCACCGTTCGAAGATCACGCCCGGCGCGAGCTTCCAGCGGGGATCCAGCGCGCGCTTGACGGCCCGCATCTCGTCGATGCCCGTCTCGCCGTACAGGTTCGCGAGCA
>DATIEW010000002.1:0-3843 GCA_035455585.1 Vicinamibacterales bacterium
GTCGCCGGATTGCAGCCTGACGCCTTCCGCCAGCGCGTAGCGCGTCACCCCGCGCACGAGCCCGGCCGGGCCCTCGAGCAGCGTCAGGGTCGCGGCCGGCTCGGCCGCAGCGGCGGCCAGGGGAAAAGCGAGCAGAACGAAAACACAGCGCAGCGGGAGCATGGCTACGGTGCGGGGGCACCGCGCCCCTTTCTGAACGGGAGGCTTCGTGGCCAACGTGATACTAGTGCCGTTACGGCAGTTTGTCACTATACTGCACGGGCGCCGCCGGCCTTCCGACATGTCATCCCCCCCGATCACCTGCGCGGTTCTATTCGTGGACTTGAGCGGGAGCACCCGTCTCTACGAAACCATCGGCGACGAGCGGGCGCTGGCGGTGGTGCACCGCCTGCTGTCGATGCTCGCGCGGGTGTGCGAGGAATGCGGGGGCAGGGTCATCAAGAACACGGGCGACGGCGCCATGTGCATGTTCGAGACGCCCGACGCGGCGCTTCGCGCCTCGCGCCTGATGCAGGAGAAGACCGAGGAGCAGACCGAGCCGGGCGAGCCCGGCCTGGGCATCCACATCGGGTGCAATTTCGGCGCGGTGCTCGAGAAGGCGGGCGACCTCTACGGCGATACCGTGAATCTCGCCGCGCGCGTCGCGGGGCTCGCGAAAGTCGGGCAGATCATTACCACCGAGGACACGGTCGGCCGGCTCTCCCCCGCGCTTGCCGAGCGCACCCGCCAGCTCATGCGTGTGCCGGTCAAGGGCAAGCAGAATGCGGTTTCGATCTTCGAGTTCCTGTGGCGTGACACCGAGGACCTCACGGCCCTGGGCACGCGCACCGACCACGGGCGCGCCGCCCGGATCGTGCTGCGCTACGAGGGCCGCGAGTGGCGCTTCGAGGGGCCCGGCGAACTCTCGGTCGGCCGCGACGGCGGCTGCGACATCGTCGTCGGCGACCGCAAGGCGTCGCGCCGGCACGCGAGCGTGGAGCGGCGGCGCGACAAGTTCGTGCTCGCCGACCACAGCTCGAACGGCACGTGGGTGAGGTTCACCGGGGAGTCCGAGGAAGTGGTGCTGCGGCGCGAGGAGCTGATGCTGCGCGCGAACGGCGTTATCGGCCTCGGCCACAGCCCGGCCGATGGGCAGGGCTCGCCCGTGGAGTTCACGTGCCTCTGACACCGATCCGGCGCGTGGTGACCGGCAACGACGCGCGCGGCCGCTCGAAGGTGGCCTGGGACGGGCCCGCGTCCAACACGCACGAGGCGTCGATGGGCGCCGGGCGCGGCCACACCGATCTCTGGGTCTGGCTCGATACCCCCGCACCGCTCGCCGGGGACTACGACGACGGGAAGCTGCAGTACGCCTTCTCGGGGCCGCCCGACGGCGGGCACTTTCGCGTCGTCGAGTCGCGCCCGCGCCCGCCCGACTACGACCCGGCCAGGGACAAGAGCGTGGTGCCGGCGCATCCGTCGAAGCCGCGCCCCGCGAGCCGCGGGTGCTGGGATCGCGGCGGCAACAACGCCTTCTCCTCGGCGATGCACAAGACCGAGACCGTGGACTACGGCATCATGCTCGCGGGCGAGCGCGAGCTGGTCCTCGACGACCGGAAGCTCGTGATGAAGCCCGGCGACGTCGTGATCCAGGTCGGCGCGTGGCACCAGTGGGTGATGCCGAAGGGCGCGCAGATGGCCTTCGACATGATCGTCGCGCGCTTCGTGGACGGGCCGCAGGGCCTCGCGCAGGGCAAGGACGCGCCGCTGCGTGCCGCGCCGAAGCTGCCGGCGGGCGCGAAGCCGGTGCGGCGCATCGTCACCATCGACCGCGAGCCGGGAAAATCCTCGCTGGTGAGCGACGGCCCGGCGCCCGACGTTCGCACCGACCCGGCGCGGCCGGGCTATGCGTGCGCGCGCCTGTGGGTCACCGACAGCGCGCCGGCGAAGATCGTGTTTGAGACGCTGCACCTGCCCCATGCGCTCGAGCCGCCGCCGCGGGGCTCCGTCTGCCGCGTCGTGACGTTCCCGCCCGACGATGGATGGAAAGGCAAGGTCGGCGCCGCGCAGATCAAGGCGTTCTTCGGCGCCATGGGCTCGCCCGGCGCCTCCACCTACTCGCCGCTTGCGCCGCACCCCTACATGCAGAAAACGCGCACGCTGGATTTCTGCATCGTGCTCGAGGGCGAGATCGTGCTGGTGCTCGACACGCAGGAAGCGAAGCTCAAGTCCGGCGAGATCGCGATTCTGCGCGGCGCCAACCACGCCTGGTCGAACCGTTCGACCAGTCCCGCCGTCGTGGCGATCATGTCGCACGACGGACGCTGATCGGACTGGGTGCAACAGCCCAATCGGAAATGGGTGATTTCACCCATTGCCGTGGGAGCGGAACGGCGTAGATTTTCCCCCTCTGGCTTGATGCGCATGGATATGCGCACTTTCCAGGGATCCACCGACAAGAGAACACTCGCCGAGGAAGGTCGCCATGTCTGAACCCTGCGAACGCAGCATCACCTTCACCATTCCCGATCCGCTTGACGGGCCGGGCATCCGGGTCACCGTCGTCGAGAAGGACGGCAAGCTCATCTTCACCGTCTTGACGGAAGAAACGTCAACCAAGGCCCTCGATCTGCGCGGCCTCTTCTTTCATATAGACGAGTCCGCCCTTCCCGGCCTCACGGTCACGAACGCGGACCCGATTATCACCGACACGCAAATCGCCCAGAACTCCGTCCTGGATCTCGGCCAAGGCGCCAACATGAATGGGGCCGTTAAGGACGGATTCGACGTCGGTATCAGGTTCGGCACGCCGGGGATCGGCAAGGACGATGTCGACGGGCCGGTCTCCTTCACACTCGAGGGGACGAGCGATCTGACGCTCGACGATATCGCGCACATGCAGTTCGGCGCGCGAACCACCAGCACCGGCACCAAAGTGACCACCATTGCGCCGGCCGCGCCGGATGCCGTGGACGACGCCTACAGCATCTTCGAGGACGGGCAGTCGGGGCTCGACGATCCCTCCACGGTGCCGGAGGGCGTGCTGTTCGAAGTGCTCGCCAATGACACCGACGCCGACGGGGACACGTTGACCATCACGGACGTCTTTGGCGCGCTGAACGGCACCGTACAGATCGTGGACGGCGCGGACGCCGACGATTTGCCGGGGGACGCCGTGCTCTACACCCCCTTCGAGGATTTCGCCGGCATCGACAGCTTCACCTACTGCATCTCCGACAACAACGGCGGCACCGACTTCGCCATGGTTGACGTCGACATAACGGCCGTGGCGGATGTGCCGGACATCGACGTTCAGGTTCTCGCGGGCAATTTGGTCAACGAAATCCGGCTGATCGTCACCGCGACGCAGACCGACGCCGACAGCTCCGAGTACATCGACCGCGTACTGACCAGCGATCTTCCCCTCGGGGTAACGATCGCGCCCGTGACGGTCAATCCGGGCACCGAGCCGGACCAGATTATCGAGGAATACCTGCTGACTTTGCCGCTCGATCAGGACGCCGACTTCGACCTGACCTTCACGGCGGTCTCAAAGGAAACGTCGAACGGTGACGAGGAAACCGGGAGCGAGACGATCGATATCGTCTACGAGTACAACACCACGACGACGCCTACGGAGTTCACCGCGGAGAATCAAAGCATCTGGAGCACGGGCGACGAGTTCGTATTCGTGGACGACCGGTTCGTGGGCGTTGATACAGGACCCTTCAACAAGTCCACGGGATCGACCCTTTTTGCCGGAATCGAAGGGGACATCAGGATCGGTTTCGAGTCGACCCTGACATTCGAGGGCGGCGAGATCGATGCCACGGCGAATTACGACGTAACGGTCGAGACCAACTA
>DATIEW010000003.1:0-2134 GCA_035455585.1 Vicinamibacterales bacterium
TCGTCGGATCCGGCCCAGATGACGTTCGCGTCGCGCTTCGACGGGGCGAGCGCGAAGACGGTCGCATAGATTTCCGGAGCGTTCATGTCGTGCGTGATCGGGCCGCCGGAGGGGCCGAGCGTCTTCGGATCGTGGCGCGTCAGGTCCGGGCTGATGCGCTCCCAGCTCTGCCCGGCGTTCGTCGTCTTCCAGACGTGCTGCGAGCTCGCGTAGAGCACGTTCGGATCGACCGGCGAGAAGACAAGCGGGTGCGTCCACTGCCAGCGCTCGACGAGCGCGCTCGAGGGCTCGCCCGAGAACATGCGCGGGTACGGGCCGATCTCGCGGACGTGGCCCGTGCGCCGGTTCAGCCGCGTAATGAAGGTGCCGTTGTTGCCCTGTGCGAAGATGACGTCCGGATCCTTCGGGTCGGGCGCGATCGTGCCGTTCTCCGATCCGCCGGCGCCGTAGGGTGCCACTGCGCCGCCGCGGCCGCCTCCGCCACGCCCGCCGCCGCGGCCGCCACGCCCGCCTTCGCCCTGCGCCGCGGCCATCGGCGCGCCCTGTCCCGGCTCGGGCGAGGGGCTGTTGCTCGGCAGGCACACGGTGGGGCCGTCCTGCTGCGCGCCGCACACGTGATACGGCACATGCTTCGTGGTTGCGACGTGGTAGTACTGCGGCGTCGCGAAATCCTGCTGCGTCCATCCCTGGCCGCCTGCGACCGAGACGGCGCCGCCGCCGTCGTTGCCGCTCACGAGATGCTTGGAATCGTCGGGATCAACCCAGAGGTCGTGATGGTCTCCGTGCGTCCCGCCAAGCGTCGTCGTGGTCTTGCCGCCGTCGGTCGATTTGAACAGCGCCGTGTTCAGCATGTAGACCGTGTCGCGGTTGGACGGATCCGCCGTCACGTGCGTGTAGTAGAAAGCGCGCTGACGGATGGCGCGGTTCGCGTTGACGAGCGCCCAGGTCGCGCCGGCGTCGTTCGACACGTACAAGCCGCCGTTGTCGCTCTCGACGAGCGCATAAACGCGGTTTGAGTCCGCGCCCGACACGGCTACGCCGATGCGGCCGACGACGCCGGACGGGAGGCCAGGGTTGCGGGTAATCTCCTTCCAGGTCTCGCCGCCGTCGACCGACTTGAACAGGCCGCTCCCCGGTCCGCCGCTCGACATCTGGTACTCGACGCGATAGGCCTCCCAGAGCGCCGCGTACACCACCTTGGGATTGCGCCGATCGATCGACACGTCGATGGCGCCGGTCCTGTCGTCGCGGAAGAGGACCTTCCTCCAGGTCTTCCCGCCGTCGGCGCTCCTGAAAAGGCCGCGCTCGGGGTTGGCCGCGCCGTGATGGCCGAACGCCGCGACGAAGACGATGTCGGCGTTGGCGGGATGGATGCGGATCTTCGAAATGTTCTTCGCGTCGGCAAAGCCGATGTGCGTCCAGGTCTTGCCGGCGTCCGTCGACTTGTACACGCCGTCACCCGACATGATGTTGCCGCGGATGCACGTTTCGCCCATGCCGATGAACACGACGTCGGGGTTCGACTCGGACACCGCGACGGCGCCGACCGACGAGCTGCGGACCTGGCCGTCGGTCACGGGCGCCCAGTTCTCGCCGCCGTCGACCGTCTTCCAGAGACCGCCGCCAACGGCGCCGAAGTACGCTTCACGCGGACGTCCCTTCACCCCTGAGACCGCGATGGACCGCCCGCCCCGCGCCGGGCCGAGGCTCCGCCACTGAAATGCCTTCACGATGACCGGATCGAGGCCGGGCGCGCCGCCGGCCTGCGCCTCCCGGGCGGCATCCAGATCGGGAACCGGCGAGGCAACGAGCACGAGCGCGGCGGCAGAAGCGCAGAGAACGAGACGTCTGAAGTCGCGGGACATGGAGCAGCCTCCTCGGTTCTCACCGGGGGACTTCGTCCCCCGGACCCCCTTACACGCTCGCTCGCGGGGCCCCCATGCCCCACTCCGCTCGCGTCGCTCGCCTCGCTTCGCTCGCTCGCGCTGCGCTGAAACCTGGTGGCAGCACGGGCCGCGGTCTGCGACGGCGCCTCACGCGTGCAGATGCTTCGCACCGCCGCGCTGTTGCGCTCGCCGACCTCGCGCATCGATTCCTTCGACCGCTCGTCCACGCTCGGGCCAGGTACGGTGCC
>DATIEW010000004.1:0-3367 GCA_035455585.1 Vicinamibacterales bacterium
GGTCCCTGTGGACGGTATCGCTGCGTAGGCGATCGCGGCCGCGCCGCCGATCTTCACGTCGCCGCCGGCGCCGGTGACGTTCGTCCCCGTGTTGAGGTTCGCTGTCGCACCTGGGCCGACGATGTGAATGCCCACGTCGAGGTTGCCGCCGCCGTCCTTGTAGCCGAGCGAGCCGCTGTTCGACAGGTCGAGGTGCCCACCGCCCTGGATCGAGACGCACGCGGCGGCGTTGCCCTTGAAGATGGCGGTCTGAAAGCTGTCGCGCGAGTGCCCGCCGCGCTTGAGCACGATTGACGGCACGCTGGCCTTGCCGTTGCGGAACTCGATGTTCTTGCCGAGCGTGGGGAGGTCGAGCAGGTCCAGGACCACGGAGGAGATGACGCGCACGCTCCCTGCGGCCGGGCCGGTGTTGCGACCGACCGAGTTGAAAACCGAGTTGAACACGGTGAGCCCGCCGACGCCGCGGACCTCGATCGCGTCCTCGCTGTTCTCCATGTAGCAGTGCTGGAGGTTGCTGAAATCCTGCGTAACGAGCAGAAGGTCCGCGCCGCCGGCGACCTGACGGTTGATGAAGCTCGTGCTCTGGAGGAAGCACGACGTGAAGTTCCAGCCGTTGCCGTCAGGCACGATCAGCGGGATGTTGTCGAGCGCGGAGTCCTGGTCGAGGATGCACCGCACGAGCCACGTGAAGCCTCCGCCCGTCCAGCAGTTCGAGTTGGCGCCGAACGGGTCGAGCATCACGTCGAGCCACTGGATCGTCCCGAGAGGGTCGAGCGGGTCGTGGTGCAGCGCGGAGCCTTTGAAGCGGATCGTGTCGGTGAGGCTGTTGCGCAGCACCGTTCCAGGGCGCCCGATCAGCGTGACTGAGGTCGGGGCCGGCGAGAGCGCTTCGAGCACGAACAGGCGGCTGTTCGTGTGGTCGTGGATGGTGACGGTCTGCCCGGTGTTGAGGACTGCGAACGAGCCGCGCAGGTTGAGCCCGGTGAAGGGAGTGCCGGCGAAGTCCATCCACGGGTCGCCGCTGGCGAGCTGCGAGCCGGTGACGGCGAGCGGGAACGTGAGCCCAGGGCGCGGCGTGTAGAGCGACGGGGCGACTCCCTGGAACGCGAGCGTAGCGCCAGGCAGGACGTGCTTCGAGTCCATCGTCCACGAGCGAAACGAGACGTTGGGGACCGAGTGCGGTCGATGAATGCCGGCGGCGAGGTTGATCGTGACGTTGTGGCCGATCTCTCGAGGCAGCGCGTTGTAGACCTTCTCGACGTGCTTGAAGGCGGGCGCCGTCCCGAGCGCGGCCGCAACGTCGTCGGAGCTGGCGAGGACTCTGCCCGCGGGCGGGTCTATCGACTGCGCGTTGACGTAGTCGACCGGGATCGAGAAGTCCTCGCTCGTCGACGATGCGCCACCTGCGCCTGGGATATCGTCGAGCTCTTGGGCGAGCGCCTTGACCTCTGACGCGGGGACGTTCGCGTAGAGCTGGAGGACGCGCATGACGCGCGCGAACGCTTCGGGGACGGCCATACAGGCACTCTAACGCGCCTGGGTGGCGCGCGTCGAGGAGTCGCTTACGCGATGCCTTCGGCCGCCTTGATGGCGGTGATCGCGGCGTCCCAGAAGGCGTCGACCGTCTGCCCGTAGTTCGGCGGGTCGGGCGTGTAGGTGCCGGTCTTGGCGAGGTCGCCGTCCTTCACCTGATAGGAGAACGTCGCGCTGTTGCCGGCCAGCGGGTTGGTCTGGTCGCCGTTGACGTTCAAGGAAACCCAGTTCAGAGCCTTCGCCATGTCGAACCTCCTGCGTCGTCAGTAGCACGGCTGCGGCCGCGCCTACAACTAGACCACAGCGGTGATGAACCACGCCGTCCCGTCGCTCTGCACAGTCTTGGCGTTCCACTGCGCGGCGAGCGCCTGCGTCGCGGCGCCGTCGATCGTCTCGGCGCTGTCGCCGTCGATGGTCACGGCATTGCCGGTCGCGTCGATCTTCTTCACGGTGAGGATCAGGTTCGGGAAACTTGCGGCTGGAGGCAGCGTCACGGTGAAGGCGCCGGCCGTCGCGTCCGCCAGGATCGTGTGGTCGTTCTTGGTCGCGGTGTACGCGCCCGTCTTGGTCGTGGTCGGAAATTGAACGCCTGCGAACGTGCGGAGCGCGATCGGGGTCGTGGTGCTGCCCCAATTACCGAGCCCGACTCCGCTCGTGATCGCGTTGGCCCCGATCGCGATGCTGTCGGCGTGGCTGGCGACCGCGCCCCAGCCGAGCGCCAGCGCATTGGATGCGGTCGCCTGCGCCGACTTCCCGAGGGCGGTCGCCTGCGAGGCCGAGGCCCGCGAGCTAGCACCGACGCAGGTGCCGTCATTGCCCGTCGTCGCCTGCGCGTCCTCACCGACAGCGGTGCTGTTGGTGGTGGAGGCTCTGGACACGGCCCCGATCGCGGTCGCCTGGGCCGCCAGCGCTTCGGCGTCCTGACCGAGCGCCGTAGCGAGCGAGCTCGTGGCCTGCGCCACCTGGCCGATCGCCGTGGAGTCGGTCCCGTTGGCGGCGGCGCCATTGCCGATCGCCGTGGCCTGCGCCGCGGTCGCGGCGGCGGAGCGCCCGACCGCGGTGGTGCCGGAGAAAGTAGCCGTGACGCCTGCGCCAATCGCCGTGACCGCGCTGACGCCGACGCCGATGTTGTTCCCGGCGCCGACCGACGTGACCGCGGAGCCAGTGACGGCGCCCGTCAGCGTGCCGACGACCACCGCAAGCGTCGCGGAGGCGGAGCTGAGATCGATGGCGCGACCAACAGCGACGCAGTCCGGGCGATCGACGGTCGTGCCCTGCCCTATCGCGACGCCTCCGCTGGCATTCGTGGTGACGAACGCCTGGAAGCCCATCGCGACAGAGTTAGCGCCGTGCGCCGTGCAGGCGTGACCTACGGAGGTCGCGCCTGCGCCGATGCTGGCAAGCGAGCCACCGCCGACCGCTACTGAGTTGAGCTGCGACGCGATGGCGCCGTGGCCGACAGCGGTCGCCTGCGAAACGGCTGTCGCGCCCTTGCCCACCGCGGTCCCTGCGCCGACGCCTCCGGTTGCCGAGGCGCCTTGGCCGACCGCCGTCGCGTTCAGCCCCGCGCTCGAGCCGTCGCCCACGGCGGTCGCGGTCGCCCCGTTCGCGACGGCGGAGAGGCCCACCGCGAGCGTGTCGGTGGCCGTGGCTTGCGCGTTGTTCCCGAGCGCCGTGGCGCCGGCGCCAGTCGCCTGCGCGTTTGCGCCGAACGCCGAGGCCAGGTTCGCGGTGGCGTCGGCGCTGAACCCGTAGGCGCTGACCTCCGTGGCGATGCCGGTCGCGCCTCGGCCGACGACGGTGGCGTCCTGCCCGGAGGCAACTGAGCCTTGCC
>DATIEW010000005.1:0-3345 GCA_035455585.1 Vicinamibacterales bacterium
CATGACTCGGGCATCCCGAAACCGATGGGATGCGCGGTGTTGAACTCGTTCTGGAGCAGCGAGCCCGGACAATAGAAGATCGTCGTCGGATCGATGACGCGCTCGCGCAGCACGGCGTCGAGCCGCGCCGGGCTCGAGAAGGCGTCACGCAGGATCCGATCGGGATCCGCGGCCGGCTGGCTGGCCTGCGCGCCGGCGGCGGCGGCCCGCCGCCGCCGGGACGATTCCGGCAGCGATCTTTCGATCGGCAGATCGAGCAGCTCGCGCGCCGTCTCAACAGCCGACCCGATGGCAACGAGCGTCCCGCCGCTTCGAACCCAGTCGCCGAGCTTCCGCCACCCCGCGTCGCCGACGCCGTACGCCCACTGCCATTCCTTGTCGTGGCGCTGCGGATCCAGGCCGCGCACGATCGTCTCGCGCGAGGTTCCCGCGGGCAGCACGATCGTGTCGTACAGCGTGGCGAGGTCTCCGGCGAAGTCGGTTGACGCTATCGTGCGGTGATTGAGACCGTACCGCTCGAAGAGCCACTTCATCCAGCCGCCCGGCATGTTGCTGGCGCCCCGCCAGAGTCCGATGCGCGTGTCGGGCTTCAGCCGATGGGCATCGACCCGGACCGGCGCATCGGCACCTCTGACGACGAGACCCGTCGCCGTGATGACGTCCGGGAGAACGTGCGACGCCTCGGGCGACGCGGGGACGATCCACGTCCCGGCCGCGAACTTCTCACCTCCCGCATCGAATCCCGCGGCCGCTCGGTAGACCGGGACCTTTGCCGCCTGCAGCCGGGCCACCGCCATGAAGGCGGCGTTCGACTCGGGACCGATCAGATACGCCCACTTCGGGCGCGCCGGAACGATCGACCCGCCGGGCTCCGCTTTCGTGACGTCCTGGAGCTGCGCCTCGAAAGGCTGGTCGATCTGATCCACCTCTACGCCCATCAGCATCCCGAGCGTGTGTCCCGTCACGTCGTAGGGCGGTTTCGGCGGGCCGCCTGGAAACAGCCGGAGGTCCGGGTACTTCTGCACCTCGAGCATCGTCTTCGCGAACGCGCCGTACGGTTGCGAGAGCTTGATCACCCAGGAGCCGGCGGCGTACTTGCGGCTGCCGGCGCTGAAGGGCGCCCGCGCCTGGTGAATCTCGACCTCGCCGATGCGCAGGATGTCGAGCAGCTCCCGGGTCTCGAACGGATCGCGCTGCCCGGCCGGAATCACGAACGCGTAGGGAGGGTCGGTCCGGTTCACCCAGTCGGCGTGGACACGGTAGAAGTTCTCCAGCCACGTGGTGCGATACCTCGCCACGTGCGAGATCCCGGCAAAGGCCGCGGTCGTTGCATAGTCGACGATGTCGCGAAGACGCCAGTCGGTCCGGTTGTAGGGAATCGGATAGTTCGCGCGAGCTTCCCTCGGCCCGAACGGCACGCCGCCGGGGCTCTCGATCGGATCGGCCAGGCTCACGCTCGCAATCTCGGTCAGGATGCGCGGCTGGCCGTGGTAGACCATGTACTGCCGGGCTGGCGTCCAGAGGTCGTACCGCGACTGCCACTCGACGCCGCCCTTGCCTTCCCTGACGAGCGCCGAGGACATGGCGTGCCCCACGGCTGCCTGGCCCTGCGCGAGGATCGGATGGATGTTCGGGTCGTAGGGATCGTCGAACGGCGGCACGAAGATGCGGGCGCCGCCCGAACCCATCTGGTGCATGTCGTGGGTGATGATCGGTTTGTAGACGCTGTGCACCTTCTGGATGGCCAGCCGCGTCTCGATCTGCGTGAACATGAACCAGTCGCGGTTGTCGTCGTGCCCGACGTACTTGTGATAGAGGTCGGGATATACGCGCGCGAACCTGGTGCCCTTCGTCTTGTACCAGTGGTCTATCACAAGGTATTGCCCGTCAGGGTTCTGTGACGGAACGACGAGCAGGACGACGTTGTCGAGGATCTGTCTGATCTCGGGGCTGTCGTCGGTCGCGAGCCGATGGACGATCTCGGTCAGCGCCTGGGTGTTGCCGACCTCCGTCGAGTGAATGGTCGCGTACAGGAAGAAGAACGCGCGCCCCTCCCGGGCGAGCTTTCCAGCATCGACTTCGGTCAATCCCCGCGGATCCGCCAGACGGCGGTTGATCTCGACGAGCCGCTTCAGATTCCTCAGGTTCTCGGGCGCGCTGATCGTCGCCAGCACGTACGGATTCCCCATCGTCGTCCTGCCCACCTCTTCGTAGGTAACCCGGTCCGTCGTCTTCGTGAGGTGCTGGAGGTACTCCAGAATCTTCGGATACCGCGCCAGCTCACCGTCGGTGCCGATCCGGAAGCCGAAGAACTGCTCCGGGGTCCGGGTCTGGTCCTGAGTGGCGATCGTGGGACGGTAGGCAACGACGAGCCCTAGCGTGACGGCGGCGACGATGACAGGAAGTCGGCGACGCATGGTGTGCCTCCGGCAAGGCGGTATGTATGCGGGTGATCCGCGATGATCCGGGTCTCTTCACGCCAGGGCTCGATGCCGTCGGCCAGGTACGTGGCGGGCACGCGAGCCGGCTGACGGGGCATTGTCCAGCATGCGCCGCCGGGACACAAGAGGCGAACCGCGCTAACAGCTCGAAGGGCGGAAAACGCTCGTCATCGTCAGCGGCGGGTTGTTCACGTCGGATCGCGGCAGCGGTCGGGTCAACATGACGGGCGAGATTCACGCGCTGGGCCGCCAGGCCGCCGCATCGAACACGAACATCTATGTGCTGCATATGGACTCGAGCTTCATCGACGCGTTCAGTGAGCGGCGCGGTCCCAGCCCGACACTGCTGCGCGACAGCGGCTCGCTCGCCGCGGGACTCGAGATGGTGTCTGGCGCCGCGGGTGGCACGCTGATCCGGGTCCAGGCGGGCACGGGCGACAGTGCGTTTCAGCGCGTCCTGCGCGAGAACTCCGCCTACTACCTCCTCGGCGTGGAACCGCAACCCGACGACCGGGATGGAGAGGCTCACAGGATCCAGGTGCGGGTCCGGGCGCGCGGAGCCACGGTGCGCAGCCGCACGATCGTCATCGTGCCTCGCGCCGGCGGCTGACGACCGTCCGTCGCACGACCTCGGGCCGGTCGGTTACTCGGATATCCTTCAGGCGGAAGGGTTTACGCGGCCGCAGGTTCTTCCGGCTGAAGCCGGAAGCCACGGGTCGGTTATTTCGCGCACCCTCAGACAGAAAACCACCCGCCCCGTGCAATCGTCCAATCCTGCGTGCTGCGCCTCGGCGACTTCATTCTCGATCCTGGGACAGCGGAGCTGCGTCGCCGGGACGGATCCCCTGTGCGGCTGGAGCCCCAGCCTGCGCGCGTGCTGGTCGTGCTCGCGAGCCGGGCGGGT
>DATIEW010000006.1:0-2254 GCA_035455585.1 Vicinamibacterales bacterium
AGTACCGGAACGTCCGCTCGCCGCCCCACGGCGCGAGCACGAAGGTCTGGCGCGCCGCGCTCCACGTGATCCCGTTAGGCTGTCCGAAGGCCCCGCCGCTTCCCGCCACCGCGGCCCGGCCGCCCGACAGCCGGTACACGCGACTGCTGTCGGTGTCCGTGACATACAGCGCGCCGTCGGGGCCCTGGGCGATGTCGTTGGGGAATCCGGGACGGAGCGGCGCGAGATCGACGAACGCCACCTGCTCCCCGCTCCGCCGCAGGAAGCCGTGGACGCCCACGGCGTCCACCACCCAGAGCGTATCACCCACGATGAACATCCCGCGCGGGCCGTGCAGCGGCGCCCGCGCCGTCCCCACCATGAAGCGCAGTGAATCGATGCGCCCGTCGCCCGCGTTCACGCGGCTCACGAATCCGTTCGCGTCGCCCACCGGGGACCCGTTGAAGTTCGAGACGAAGTAGACGTCCTGGTCCGGATCGTACCGCACCCCTTCCGGACCGGAGAGGCCCGTGACGGACGTGACGAGCGCGGCCGTGTCGGGCGCGGGGGACGGCGCGTCGCCCGACGCGCCACCGCTTCCGCAGGCCTGTGCCGACAGAACGAGGGCGGCAACGAGGCCATGGACGAGTACGCCCCGCGAGGCGTGCACCGGGACACCGGGATCTGGCAGCATGGTTTCGATGGGGTTGGGAGTCAGGCGACCTCGCGCCCAACCTAACTCGCCACACCTTTCGTGCGCCCACGCCGCCACGAAACGCCCACGGGGTGTGACGAAACGCGCTCAGGTGCGCCGATGCCTCACCAGGCCTGGTCGGCGTCCAGCAACGCTTCCATCGCCTCTGCGCCGCCCGGCTCCGCGAACAGGTATCCCTGCGCGTGGTCGCATCGCATGCCCCGCAGGAGATCGAGCTGACGCGCCGACGCCACCCCCTCGGCCACGACCTCGAGCCCGATCCCGTGCGCCAGCGTGATGATCGCCCGCACGACGTGCAGCGGCCGCTCCTCGGCGTCGATCGCGCTCGTGAACGCACGGTCCACCTTCACGGCGTCCAGCGGCAGCCGGTGCAGGTAGCTCAGCGCCGAATAACCGGTGCCGAAGTCGTCGAGGTGGATCCGCACCCCGAGGCGCCGAAGCTCTTCCACGATGCCGATCGCCGGGTGCTTCTGGCTGATGATCGCGCTCTCCGTGATCTCCAGCCGCAGCCGGTTCGGCGGGAACCCGGTTTCCTGCAGGATCCCCGCGACCGCACGGACGAGATCGAGCTGCGCGAACTCACGCACGGAGAGATTCACGGCTACCGTGAGCGGCTCATGCCGCGGGTATCGTTCCTGCCACAGCCGCGTCTGGCGGCACGCCTCGCGCAACACCCAGCGGCCGAGAGGAATGATCATGCCCGTATCCTCGGCCACGGGGACGAACGCGGCCGGGGAGACGACGCCGCGCTCGAAGTGACGCCAGCGAACCAGCGCTTCGACGCCGGCGATGCGCCCGTCCGACAGGCGCACGATCGGCTGGTACTCCAGGAAGAACTCGTCGCGCTCGAAAGCGTGCCGCAGGTCGCTCTCGATCTGCAGCCGCGTCAGGGCCTCCGCGTGCATCGCGCGGTCGAACATCTCGTACCGGCCGCGCCCGCTGTTCTTCGCGCGGTACATGGCGATGTCCGCGCTGCGCAGCAGGTACTCCGGCTGCTCGTTCGGGCCACTGCTCAGGGCCATGCCGATGCTGGCCGACGACACGTGATCGTAGCCGCCGATGCTGAACGGGACGCTCAGGGCCTGCTGCACGCGCTCCGCCACCATCACGCCGTCGCGCGCGTCCTCGACCCGCTCGAGCAGAATCGCGAATTCGTCGCCCCCCAGCCGGGCCACGACGTCGCCGGCGCGCACACAGGTCTCGAGGCGGCGGGCGACGGTGACCAGAAGCTCGTCGCCGACGTGATGCCCCATGGAATCGTTCACGAGCTTGAAGCCGTCGATGTCCAGAAAGAGCACGGCGAAGAGAGCGGCCTCGCCGCGGCGCGCGCGGTGCGTGGTGTCCGACAGCCGCCGCATGAAGAGCGCCCGGTTGGGCAGCCCCGTGAGCGCGTCGTGCAGCGAGTCGTGTCGCAGCCGGCGCTCGCGACGCTCGTGCTCGGTGAGGTGGCTGCGAAGGTGCATTTCGCAGGCCGCGATCTCTCCGAGCTCCGACAGGAGGCGCACGTCGCGCGGCGTCCACTCGCGCGGCGCGTCGTCCACCGCGCACACCACGCCGAGC
>DATIEW010000007.1:0-2027 GCA_035455585.1 Vicinamibacterales bacterium
GTGTCTGTTCACTTGTGCACACCGCGACACCCCCCGGTCGAGGATCCGGTGCAGACTGCTCTGCACGTCTCAGTTGGTGGCTTGCTGAAACGAGGATAACCGAGAGTGGACTAGTCGCCGCGCAGCGCCAGGACCGGATCGATTCGCGCCGCGCGCCTGGCAGGGAGAAGGGTCGCGGCCAGCGCGGCTCCCATCAGGACCAGGGCGACGACGCCGAAGGTGTGAGGTGACGACGGCGTGACGCCGAAGAGCAGCGAGGCAACCACCTGCGACGCGGCCAACGCGGCCGGCACCCCGACTGCCAGACCCGACGCCACGAGCCACAGGGCCTGTCCCAGTATCAGCCACACGACGTTCCCGCGCCGCGCGCCGAGCGCCATGCGCACGCCGATCTCTCTCCGTCGATCCGCGACGTTGCGCGCAAGGAGCGCGTAGAGCCCGACCGCGGCGAGCATCAGCGAGATGCCGCCGAAGATCAGCGCGAGCTGCGCCCGGAACCGCTCTTCCGCCACGGACCGTTTCATCATGGCCGCCATGGTGTCCAGCGTCACGATGGACGACAGCGGCTCGGAGATCTCGATCGCCTTCCGAACCGCGGCGATCATCGCGCTGGAGGGCGTCGCGGTCCGGACGACGTACGTCCCGATGCCCCAGCCCGGGAGCTGGCGATGCAGCGCGTAGAACGCGGGAGACGCTTCATCGCTGAATTCACGGTGTTTCGTGGCCCGTACGACACCGACCACCAGGTGCGGGTCGTCGTTCAGGACGAACCGCTTGCCGATCGCGTCGCCATCCAGGTAGCGGCGCTCGAACTCCTCCGTGACAACGGCGACGTGGGTGCCCGGCCGGTCCGCCGGCTCGAAACCCCGCCCCTTCACGATCGGAATGCCAAGCGTCTGGAAGTATCGCTCCGTCACGATGTGGCGGTTGGCCTCAGGATCCCGCTCGAAAGTCTTCCCCTCGATCTGAATGTTGTTGCTGCCGTAGCTGCCGCTGAAAGGAGCCGTCGAGGTCGCGGTGGCCTCGATCGCGCCAGGCAGCGAAGCGAGGACGGACACGAGATTCTCGGTGCGCGCGATCCGCCGCTCCGCGGTGAGCGCCGGGTCGCGCGGCATCCTGAGGCTGGCCACGAGAAGATTGTCCGGGTTGAAGCCCAGCGGCTGCGACGTCAGACGAAACACGGTCTCACCCAGCAGGCTGGAAACCGCGACGAGCACCACAGCGAGCGCCACCTCGGACGCGACGAGCACACGCTGCGCGCGGCGCCGCCCGGCGCCGGCGTCACGTCCTCCCTCGCGCAGCGATCGAGCCGGATCCACCGATGAGAGCGCGAGCGCGGGAACGGTGCCGAACAGCAGCGCCGTAGCGATGCCGGCGAGCGCGGCAAACCCGCACATGCGGATGCTCACGCCAACCGTCGCGAGGCGCGGCAGCTCCGTTGGCGCGAGCGACACCAGGAACGGCGTGAACCAGGCCGCCAGGACGACGCCGGCCGCTGCCGCGAGGAAGGCGAGCACGACGCTCTCCCCGAACAGCTGCAGGGCAATCTGACGCCGTGAGGCACCGAGCGCCGCGCGGACCGCGACCTCGTGCCGGCGCGACTCGGCGTTCCCGAGCAGCAGGCCGGCCACGTTGGCGCACGCAATCAGGAGCACGAGGCCCGCCGCGCCGAGCAGGATCGACAGCGGCTGCCTCGAGCTGCCAAGCTGGTCGTCAGTCAGCGTCACGAGCCGGGCCTGCTTCTCCTCAGGCTTCGAGGCGCCCCGGATGTGCGGGTCGCTGTCCAGCCGCGCAGCCTCCAGGGGAACGCCAGGCTTCAGGCGGCCAATCCCCCTCATGAAGTGATTCCCCACGGTCCGGGCGCTGACGGGCGTGTTGCCCCAGGGCAGGACGAACTCCGGGGGACTGGTGCCAACGAAATCGAACGCGGGCGGCAGTACACCGACGATCGACCAGGTGGTCTCGTTCAGAGAGATGCGCCGGCCAAGAACGTCCGGCCCTCCGCCGAAGCGCCTGTGCCACGCCTC
>DATIEW010000008.1:0-2047 GCA_035455585.1 Vicinamibacterales bacterium
TTGTAGCACTGGCGGGCGAGCCAGGTGAGATCGCTCTCCTTCGTGCGGCGCGGGCTCTGGAAGTACGTCCACGCCACCTCCGCCTCTCCCGCCCAGTACGGCGCGGAGAGATCGATCAGCCGCCTGAGGTTCTCGTTGACGGCCACGGCGCTTCCGGACTAGTGCCGTTCCAACTTGATTGGCCAAGTGTCCACGAGAACCCTTCTCCCGAATATCGTGCCTAGATCGCGCATCACGGTTAGCTCTAAATAGTTGGAACGGCACTAGTCGGAAGCCGCCCGGACCTCGGGCGGGATGGCGAACGCCTTCAGCTGCCCGGGCGCGTCGGGGTCGGGCTTGCACCAGACGAAATCATTAGGATAAAAGACGATCATGGCGGGATCCTGTGGCCCCAGTGAACGGTGATCTTATGGCGGTAAGTCTTCACGTTGCTGCTCGCTGATGCCGCCCCGTCACCGCTCCGGTCGCGCGGTCAGTTCAGCTTCATGCCGATGCTCTTGATCAGCGGGGCCAGCTCGGCGTATTCGTCGCGCAGGCGCTTTTCGAAGTTACCGGGCGGACCGCCCCCCGGCTCCGCGCCCTGCTTCACCAACATCTGGCGTGTGACCGGCTCGGTCAGCACGCTCACGGTGTCGGTGTTGATCCGGGTGACCAGCCGTTTCGGCAGCCCCCGCGGCCCGATGATGCCAAACCACGACTCCGACCGGTACTGTGGGAATCCCGCTTCAGCGCTCGTCGGCACATCGGGCAGGGCCGCGGCCCGCCTGGATGAGCCGACGGCGAGCGCCCGCAGCGTCCCGGACGTGATCATCCCCACGATCGCCGGGAGGGGATACACGTAGAAATGGATCGTGCCGGCAATCAGCGCGCTGCGGCTGTCCGCGCCGATGCGGAACGGCACGTGCACCACGTCGATCCCTGCCTTGGACGCAAGCAACGCGCCGGCGAGATGCGAGGAGCTGCCCACCCCGGCCGAGCCGTAATTCAACGCTCCGGGCCTGGCCTTCGCGAGCGCGATGAGATCGGGGATCGTTTTCGCCGCGACGCCCTTGCCGAGCACGATCACGTTGGGATTCGAGCCGACGAAGACGATCGCCGTAAAGTCGTTCAGCGGATCGTACGGTTTCTTGTCCCGCAGCAGCGCATTCGACAGATGCGGCTGCCCGATCATGGTCAGCGTGTAGCCGTCGGGCGCCGCCTGGCGCGTCAGCTCGCTGCCGATCAGCCCGCCCGCCCCCGGCCGGTTGTCGACGACGATCGGCTGGCCCCACATCTCGCTCAACCGTTGGCCGACGATGCGCCCGAGCGCGTTGCTCGCGGAGGTCGCCGTGAACGGCACGATCATGCGTACCGGCTTCGACGGCCAGGCCCGTCCTGAGTCCTGAGCTTGGCGAAGGGTCGAAGAGCCCTGTCCCGGCGCCGCGCCCGCCACGCCTGCCAGCGCGACGGCGAGCGAGATGCAAACGATGGTGCGCGATGTTCTCATGGTGGCCTCCCCCGACCGTGTATATTACTTTATTGTCCCGGAAAAATGGGTTCAAGCCCGCGCGCCGCCATGACGACCAGCAAACAGGAACTCGCCCGTCCCGCCCCCGCTTCGGAGCGTGTCTCTCCGCCCGTCGCCAGCCGGATGGCGCGACACTCGCCGCGGCCGCGCGTCCTGCGCCGCATGCTCGCGCTCGACGATTTCGTGGACGCCGCGCGCCGCACCATTCCGCGCCCGATCTACGGCTACGTCACGGGCGGCGTGGAGACGAACGCGTCGCTGCGCGCGAACCGCGCCGTGTGGGACGAGCTCGCGTTCGTGCCCCGGATGCTGGTGGATACCTCCGCGCACGCACCAGACGACGCTTTTCGGCCGCGTCTACGACGCGCCCTTCGGCATCGCCCCGATGGGCGGCACCGCCATGGCCGCCTATCAGGGCGACCTCGTGCTCGCCCGCGCCGCGGCGGCGACCAATGTGCCGATGATTCTGAGCGGCGCCGCGCTGACGCCCCTCGAGCGCGCCCGGGAGGAAGGGCCGACCGCGTGGTTCCAGGCCTACCT
>DATIEW010000009.1:0-11349 GCA_035455585.1 Vicinamibacterales bacterium
CGACCGCCACCATCTTCAGCCTGGCCGACGCCGTGCTCCTCAGGCCGCCGCCGGGGCTCGCCGATCCGGCGCGCCTCGTCCAGATCGGCCGAAAGGACGCCGCCAACTTCGACAACTTCTCCTATCCGAACTATCGCGACCTCCGCGAGGGGCTCGCCGATGTCGTCGACCTCGCTGGGTGGGCCAACGCGCGCGTCGTCGCGGGCGAAGGTCTCGATGCCGAGGAACTGTCTGCGCAGGTGGTAACGGTCGGCTTCTTCCAGGTGGCCGGAGTCGCGCTGACCGTGGGCCCCGGTCTCGCCGGTTCCGATGATGCGGCGTTCGACGCGCGCGCCGAGGCGGTCGTGAGCGCCGCGTACTGGCGGACGCACGGGCCCGCGATTCGCGCGGCCGACGGCCATCTCAGGCTGAACGGCCGGATGTTCAGGATCGTCGGCGTGGCGCCCGACGGGTTCGTCGGCGTGGACACGGGGAGTCGGGCCCCCGCGGTCTGGCTCCCGCTGCTCGCGGTCGGTGCGGGTAACGTGCGCGAGCGGCTGTCGGAACGCGGCTGGTCGTGGCTGCAGATCGTCGGCCGCCTCAGACCCGGCGTCTCGATGACCGTCGCGCGGGACGCGACCGTCGCCGTGCACGCGCGCCTCGCCCAGAGTTACGCCCCCACGATTGGCGAGACGGTGACTTTCGTCGAAGGCGTGGGGCTGGATCCACCCGGCCGCACCCTGGCTGTGCGCTTGCTCGGCGTCTTCATGGCCATGGCGGTGCTCGTGCTCGTCGTGGCGGCTGCTAACGTGGCCGGCCTGCAGTTCTCCCGCAACCTCGTCCGCCGCCACGAGTTCGCGGTGCGGCTCGCCCTCGGCGCCTCGAGCCGGCGCCTGCTGCGCGCGCTGCTGGTAGATCAGGCCCTGCTCGCGGCCACGGGCGGGAGCCTGGCGTTTCTCTTGACCTACTGGACCACCGGCTGGCTGCGGGCGGTGTTGCCGTACGACGTGGCCGTCGCCTTCGGGCCGACCCCCCGCCTGCTGGCATTCGCGATCGGCGCCTCTGTCGTGGCGAGCACGGCGCTCGCACTCTGGCCGCTGGTAGGCGTGATCGGCGTGGATGGCACCGATGCGCTTCGCGCCCGTCGACTTGAGGCCGGAAAACTCCGCGCGGGTCGCCTGCTCGTCGGCCTCGAGCTGGCCATCTCCGCGCTCGTGCTGACACTCGCCGGGCTGCTCGTCCGCAGCGCCCTGCACGCGACGCGCGTCGACCCCGGGTTCGATGTCGATCGGACGCTCGTGGTGTCCGTGCGGCGTCAGCCCAACCGGACGACAGCCTCGTCGGTCGTGATGGAAGCCGCGCGACAGCGGCTGCGCGGCGTGCCCGGCGTGACTGCCGTCGGCGTCGCGACGAGCGTGCCGGTGGCCGACCCGCAGGGCAGCCGCGTCATAATGCCGCCGGGGGCGGTGTACGACCCCAATGCGGAGCGGATGCCGGTTATCGCGGCCGCCGCGGACGCCGGGTTCTTCGACGCGCTCGGCCTCGCGGCCGTCGACGGGCGCGTGCTCGACGCCGGCGATCGGATAGGCGACGAGGTCCCTGTGGTCGTCAACGAGGGCTTCGCCCGCCGTGTGTTTCCCGCTGCGCGTGCGACGGGGCAGGTGCTCACCAGCGGGTCCGTGACCTACCGGATCGTCGGCGTTGTGGCGCAGACATCGCTCCGGTCGCTGCGCGATGGCGCACTACCGGCGATGTGGACGCCGCTCGACGACCGGGGTGAGGCGCCGTCGCGCCTGATCGTTCGCACGGACAATGCGCCGGACGCGAGCGTCGCGGCCGTGCGGGCTGCGCTCGAGCCGCTCGCGGACGAGATCCTCGTGCGCCGCATCGACATGTTGGCGCCGCTCGTGGCCGCGTCGATGGACGACACGCTGCTGGCGGCCCGGCTCACGGTGCTCTTCGCCGCCGGCGCCCTGCTCATGGCGGTGGTCGGCCTGTACGGGCTGTCGTCGGCGCTGGTCTCGGCGCGCCGGTACGATCTCGGCGTCAGGCTGGCGCTCGGGGCCGAGCCGCATCTGGTCACCCGTGGCGTCGTCGCGACGTCCCTGAGCACCGCCCTCGTCGGCAGCGTCTTCGGTCTGACGGCCGCATGGCTCGCAGGCGCTCCGCTCCGCGCGCTGCTCTTCGAGGTCGACGCGGCCGACCCGCTCACCATGCTTGCGACCGTGGCCGTGCTTTCGCTGGCATCGATCATTGCCGTGGCCGGGCCGGCGCACCGAGCCGGACGGACGGATCCGCTCGTCGTGATGCGAACCGACTAAACGAAGGGAGTCTGCCGATGACGGGGCTCATTCTGATGACGTTTCTCGCCGCATCCGGTTCCAGTGAGGCGGGCGGCCAGGCCGCGGCCATTGCCGGGCGCTGGGAAGTGACGAGCGCGACATCCACCCGCCGGAACGCGGACGGTACGGTCGAAGTGCTGGCCACGGGGACCTTCACGCTCTTGCTGACGGTCGCCGGGGAGGGTGTCACCGCCACTTGGTCAGGACCGAACGGCGCGCCGCCGGACCGGATGGTCCGGTCCGCGCTCACGGGAACGTGGAAGGCCGGCAAGCTCGATCTCACCAGCGACTGGTTCGACACGACGGTCACCTCGAACGGCACGCCGAGGACCGTCAAGGTGCGTTGGGTCTTCCACGGCGCCATCACGAACGGGCAGTTCGGCGGCACCCGGTCCCTCGAAGTCCAGGGGCGGTCGCGCGAACCGCTCCTGATCGCCTGGACGGCCAAACGGTCCCAGGGCTGATCGGGTTTCGCGCCCTCTCATGGCGGCCAGCTGCGCGGGCGAGCCAATCGTCACTGGCGCGCCTGGAGGATGCAGGCCGAGGCGCCAAAGGCATGCTCAGGCGTACCTGATCCGTTAAACAGAGGCGCCCGGCATTCACCGACCAGCGTGGCTCGTCGTCCCCGGCTTGCGCTTCGTCTCCTGCACGTATCCTTCGACCTCGCGGAGAAGCGCCTGCGCGTCGAACACGACGCCGCCCTTGATGGTCCACTTCACGCCGCCCGTTTCCGCCTGATTGTCGCGAGGCACGATGCCGTAGAAGCCATACCCGCGGCCATAGAGCACCTTGAGGTTGTCGATCGGGTTGCCGTTGACGACCGCGAGGTCGGCAACGCACCCCACTCGAACACCACAGTGTCGATCGAAGCCGAGGACACTCGCCGCATTCGTCGTCGCAACCTTGACGATGTCGATAGGATTCAGGCCCGCTTCCTGGAGCAGCTCGAGCTCGCGGATGAGGCCGATGCCGCCGACGTCTCCCTGATCGCTGCCGGCCGTGAGGAGGCCCCCGCGCCGGTAGAACTCGTTGACGTACTTCATCCAGATCGCGAAAAACTGCCGCCATGCGACTTCATCCGACGTCTTCCACTCCCGGTGGTAGTGGCCGTGGACGCTCGCATCCGGCGACCAGGAGACGCCGGCCGGAACGAGCGTCTGGAAGTACGGCAGCGTCATGGCGCGGGAGAAGTCCCGGTTCTTTTCATACGCCGCCATCGTCGGATCCCAGTTCGTGCCGTTGCTGATGAACGTGTCGATCAGCTCGAGAATCCGTTCGGGATGCTGGCGATCCGCTTCCGTCCAGAGACGACCGGCCCACCGGAAACGATCGAGTTCGTCCCAGTAGTTGTAATCGGCGGGGAAGCTCTGGCTGCTCTCCAGCGCTGACTCGGGGACGCCATAGAAGTGCTCGATGCTCGTGACGCCCAGGTTCGACGCCACGAGTGCGCTCGTTTCCGAGACCTTGAGGTCGACCATGACCTTCAGGTTCCGGCCCCCGGGGCTTGCGGTACCCCGCTCGGTCACGCCGGAATGAACGATCGCGTCGAGCACATCCGGGTACTGCCCAGGACTCTTGCTGACCTTGACACAGTCGGCGCCCAGATCCTTGAAGCGCTGCACCATCGCTCGTGCTTTGTCCGGCGTGTTGCCCTCGTCCCACGATCCGACGGGCAGCGGCCAGCGCTGGCACAGTACGAGCCTCGGTGCGACGATTCCGTTCGCATCGCTGGCACGTCGCTGCTCGACCATGAGGTCGAGCCCTGCGCCGGTACCGGCGTCGCGGACGGTTGTCACGCCGTGACCGAGATAGAGCCGGTACGCGTATTCCAGGCCGCGGGGGCCGAGAGCGCTGCTCTTGCCCGGCAGGTGCGCGTGCATTTCGATGAGACCCGGGATGACGTACATACCGCTCGCGTCGATGACCCGGTCGCCGGTGACGCGCGCGCGCGCGCCTCGATTCCGGCTGTTCACCGGGTCGAGCGGAACGATGTTGGTGATTGCATCGCCTTCGATGACGATGTCGACGGGCCCTTCGGGTGGCATCGCGCGATTGGTATTCGGCTCCCCGCGGCCGCTGACGATCATCGCGTTCTGGATCACCAGGCGCTGGTATCGCACGCCCTTCGTCGTGCCCATGGCGATCGGGCGGTCGGGCTGCTGCGCTGTCCCGGGTGTCAGCCCGGAAGCCACAAAGCCGATGGCGAAGGCGAGCACGATGAGGTGGGCTGACATGGACCTGCTCCTTTGCGACGCCATCCTCGTCGCAGTGCGCCAGCGTGTCAAGTCACCCCAGACGCCTCGGGCGGCACCTTGATGGCGACCCGCGCTTCAGGTGCGCGTCCATCGCGCGATAGATCTCGCCCATGCCGCACGGACCCAGCCTGTCGACGATCCGGTACGGGTCGAGCGCGGCGCCCATCATCGCGTTCCAGATCCGGCGAGACGGCGGCGCGCTTCCTCACGGACGAATGCGGCGCCCACGCCATGCGATGCGGAGGCCAGGACCGTCTGGTACAGATCCCGGGCGATCGCGTCGTGATCCAGCCGTGCATGCGCGTCGGCGAGCAGAAACGCGTTGAAGGGATCGTCCAGATCAGCCTTCTGCAGCGCCTCGACGGCGCCAGCGGCGTCGCCGCGGACAAGCGCCAGATAGCCGACGAGATACTGATAAGGCCTCTCCTCGCCGGGATTCGTTCCGCGATTCAGCACCTCGCGTACCTCGGCGGCGTACGCGAGGGCGCGGTCGTGATCCCCGCGTCGGGCCGCAATACGCGCCTGCGCATGGGTCCACCGCAGCTCGGCGAGATCGACCTGCGCCGGTGTGCGGCCCGTCGTCTGCGCGGTCTCGAACCCCGACCGGTACCAGGTTTCCGCGCGATCCAGGTCGCCCAGCTCGAGATGGACGCGGCCGAGCTCGTTGGCGACTTCGGCGGCGCCGGCGCGGTCGCCCGCATCGCGCCGCCGTGTGAAGACCTGCTCGAACCATGGCGCCGCCTGGTCGGCGCGTCCGGCGAACGTCCACGCGATGCCAAGCATGCGCATCGCCTGCTCGCGCAACTCCGGAGGCGCCAGCGCGACCGCCTTGGAGAAATGCTCGCGCGCCTCATCGTACTGTCCGGCCAGATCGAGGGCCCGTCCGATGCCGTAGTGGGCGTCGAAATCGTCGGGCGCCAGTGCCAGTGCCTCGCGGTACCGCGCGACGGCAGGCTCGTGCTGGCCGGAGAGATCGAGCTGGCGCGCCTCGGCGACGATGTCGCTGACGGCCGGCGGTTCCGCCGGACCGCCGCACGAGATCGGCAGACATGCCAGGAGCGCCAGCGCCGGACCGCGGACGTCAGTCACGGCATCCGTTCGCAGGTCGCGACGAAGCGGTTGTCGTCCAAAGACGCACGCGGCGTGCGATCACCAGGGGTGCGGCCGAGCGAGACCTTGCCGTCTTCGTGACCGGATGAATCCGATCTGCTGGGGCGTGCGCCAATGCGTCTGCTACCTGCGCCCCGTAGCCGCTTGGCCGAACACTTCATCTATTCGCTTGCGCCGTCTGGTCGCGGGCGTCCCCGAACGAGGTTCGTTGACCCGTTCGGGCCTCGTTTTCGGGGCGCTCCGACGCCCCACTGGCCTGCCGCCTCCTGGTGAACCGTGCTATGTCGTCGAAGGTAATGACGCCGTCGACGCGTCCTGCGGCGCGGCTGACCACCGGGAGCAGTCCGGTGCTGTCGGCCAGCCGTTCGAGCACGATGTCGATCGCATGATCCGGATGGACGTGCGCAAACGTCTCCTCGGCGAGAGTCGCGACCGCCTCGCCGCCACGGCCAGCCTCGAGCGCCTCTTCCAACCGTTCGGGTGTGACCAGGCCGAGCAGGCGTTCCGGTGTCCCGACCAGGTAGGCGGCTCGTCGATTCACCTGAGCCGCGCCACGCGCCTCATGCACAAGGGTGTCGGCGGCCAGGAATGGCGCCTCGACGTTCATGACGTCGCGAGCGGTCCACCCGAGGGATGCCCGGGTGCCGGCGCCCGGAAGGTGTATGCGATCCTGCCGCAGCAGCGCGTCATACACGGGGATGGGCTGATAGCGCCGCGAAATCACGAAGCTCAAGAGATTGGCGACCATCAGGGGCACGAGAATCTGATAGTCCTGTGTGATCTCGAAGATCATGAAGACCGAGGTCATCGGGGCTCGAATGATGCCCGCGAAGAGCGTGCCCATTCCAACGAGCGCGTAGGCGCCGGGCTCCCCGGTCGGGAATGGCGCCACGAGGTTCACCAGCGTCCCAATCGCACCGCCGGCCATGGCGCCGATATAGAGGCTTGGCGCGAAAATGCCGCCGGCGTTCCCCGAACAGTATGAAATGATCGTAGCGGCAAGTTTCACGAAGCACAGCAGCACCAGCGTGCGGAACACGAGGCCGCCGTTCAGCGCCTGGTCGACGTACTCGTAGCCGACCCCTTTCATTTCCGGCACGAAAAGCAGTCCCGCGCCAATCGCAACCCCGCCTATGGCCGGCTGCCAGATCACCGTCGAGCGAGGCATGTCGAGGAAAGCCTGGCGCAGGGCGAGGAGCGATTTGCAGAAGATCAGCGAGACCGCGCCGCCGACCACTCCAAGCGCGGCATACCCGATGAGCTCTGCCGGGTGAACGAGTTGATAGGCCGGAACATGGAACAGCGGCTCGTTCCCCAGGATCGACCGCTGTACAACGACCGATGCCACGGAGGCGACCACGGTCGATCCGATCAGCGTAGCGTTCAAATCCCCGATGATCTCTTCGAGCGCGAACAGGACGGCGGCAATCGGCGTGTTGAATGCAGCGGCCAGAGCCCCCGCGGCGCCGACTGGGACGAGTTCCTTCACGCGGGCGGGCGAGAGCCGCAGCCATTGACCGATGACCGACGCAATGCCGGCTCCGATCTGCACGGACGGGCCCTCTCGGCCCATCGAATGCCCCGACCCGATACACAGCACGCCGGTCACGAATTTGCCGAGGGGCACTCGGCCAGGGATGACGCCTCCCTGCAGGTGAAACGCGGCTTTCGTCTGGGGTACTCCACTGCCCCGCACGCCGGGAAACACCGTGGCAAGCAGGATACCTGTCCCGATGCTCACTACAACAGGGACGAGGAGTATCCGCAACCATGAAGGCGCGAGCCCGAACAGCGCGTCATCGGCCCTGTCAATCGCGAGGGTGAACAACACGGCCGCCAGGCCGGCCAGAATGCCGATGATGATCGACAGCGCCAGAAAAAGCTGATTCTCCCGGAGCCGAAGGCGCCGTGTGTCGCTGAGGCTGATGTCGCTCACGATTGCTCGAATCCGTGCCTGCGACCAATCAGCAGGAGCGCCCTGTCGAACGGCGCTGGCGGTGTCTCACAGCTCTGTTCGACGGCTCGTTCGATGCGATACACGAGGTCGACGCCTTCATCGGCGAGGTCGCGGGGTTCTCGACGCCGTGAGCCTTCCAACACGGACGTGAAGTCTTCGGCTTCGCGCTGCAGCCGAAGGAGGCTGGCGCTCGCGTGAGCCGAAGGTTCGCTCAAACAGAGATCCAGCCGATCCGCCGCCCGTTGGAAGGCCGCTGACAAGCGTCTGCGCCGTTCGTTCGCTCCCAGCCGCGGGACGAGTGGATCGCCGCTCAGAATCAGCTGGGCGAGCTCACGCAGCTCGGCAGCATGCGTGTTCTCTCGCGGAACCGTTTTCAGGTAGCGGAGCGCGCGGTTGTAGTCGCCGAGCTCGAACGCGGCCTCGCCGGCGCCCGCGAGCGCATCCGCGTTTTCCGGATCGAGGCGAATCGCGAGGACGGAATGATCGAGCGCAAGACGGGGATCCCCAGCGGCAAGGAACATCTGTCCCACCTGCGCCTGGAGGGCTGCCTCTTGTGGCAGGTTCGCGGCGAGCAGCAGCAATTCCGACAATGCCCGGGCGCGCTCGTCGTGAGCCAGGAGAAACTCGATGAGCTCGATTCGAAGGCGCCGCCGCTCCGCGGCCTGCTCGGGTCTCCAGAGGCCAGCCAGGGCATTCTGGTAGTACCGTCGCGTGGCGTCGGCGTCGGCGCCGAGCGCTTCGAGGCGCGCGAGCTGCACGTTCGTGTCCGGATCTTCCGGCTCCGCCTCTCGAAGCGCGAGCAACACACGCTTCGCCTCGTCATAGAGCCCGCCGACCGCGAGCTCCTCGGCAAGCTCCAGACGGTATTGCCTGTTCTCGGGAGCCCTCGATACGGCCCGGCGAAAACCGGCGATCGCCGTCTCGGCATTCCCGCTTCGCGACGCACGCTGTGCCTCGTCGAACCAGGCCGCAGCCTGGCGGTGGTGCAGAGCCTTATTGCTGAGCGCGACCGCCCTCGTCGCGACGAACGCGGCAACCGTCACGCCGATGAGCACAATCAGCAGGACGAGCTCCCTGTGCACGAAGCGGGACCACTGCCGCGTTTCACAGGAGAGGCAACGACCGCCAATCAGCGACCTGCCGCACACCGAACAGCGGGAAACATCTTCCACGGCGCCACTTCCCGACACGGCCCCATTGTGCTGCCCAGGGGCTCGACAATCGTTTCAGCTCAATGTTTTCTGATGAACATTATGGTGCACACGGTCGGGAGGCAACAAGCGCGGACGTGAAGAACGGCCGCGATTCATCGTGCCTTGCGGTCCAGCTGGCGGTGAACGGCGTGCGCGGCACACCTGCTGGGGCGATAGTCCTGGACGGAACGTGACGATGTGTCGCGCCCATCGACCGTGCCGCCGAAAGCGGGCACGATGACGGGGTTCACGTGTATCTCGACGTCCGAGGTAGCGGGACACTCTGGAGGCGGCGCACCGCTCGGCCTCGGCTCCGGACCCCGTAGGCGCGCCGCATCGGTTCCACTGACACGCGGGGCGTTCGCTTCGCCCTGGTCGAACCAGGCAAGGCGTACGCGGTTCAGACGAGTTGACGGGGCACTACCTCAACGATAGGATGAGGGTGGTCCGCCTCACGCCCTCTCCGAGTTTCGGGGCCAGGAGCCAAAGGCCGAGGCCTTCTGGTCTCTGACGCCGTACGACTCGATGAACGGTTTTCATGCCCAACGATTCGGAATAAGTACCGTGGCGAGTCTCGCCCGATCTCAAGAAGGTGAAGATCTGGCATGCGCCACAGGCAGCACGGGACGGCGAACGCATGAAGGCCGTCCGCCGCCACCATTGAACGAGACGGTCCTGGACGGACGGGTCCGCGGGGTGTCTATGCGAACGTGGATGAACGGAATCGTGGTCGCGTGCATGGTGACGCTCGCGTCGCCGGCAGGGGCGCAGGCACAGCAGGCGCAGGACGACTGGACGGTCACCATCGCGCCGTACCTGATGGGAGCCGGCATGAACGGGACGACCGGAATCGGCCCGGTCGAGTCCGATGTCGACCTGTCGGCGTCGGACATCTTCAAGAACCTCAAGTTCGGATTCATGGGCTACTTCGAGGTAAAGAAGGGCAAGTGGGGTGCTGGGGCGGACATCATCTGGATGTCGCTGGCCAGCGAAACCGGGGACCTGGTGCCCATCGAGGTCGAGGCCGACCAGGGCGGCTTCACGCTCATTGGCCTGCGGCGGCTCGGCGCGGCGGCCGATCTCCGCTTCGGCGCCGTGATCAACACACTACGGCCCGCCATCACCATCGGCGCGCCGATCAACGTCAGGCGGTCACGAACCGAGACGTGGGTCGACCCGGTCGTGGGGGTCAAGCTGCACACCCCCGACACCGGCGGACGCTTCGGCTTCGCCCTCATGGCCGACGTGGGAGGTTTCGGCGTGGGCTCCGACATCATGGTGAACCTCCAGCCAGCCGTGGCCATCCGGGTCGCGCGCTCGGTTGGCCTGGCGTTCGGCTACCGCTGGATCTACATCGACTACGAGAACGAGGGCGACGACGACCAGAGACGGTTCCTCTACGACATGATGTCCAGCGGGCCGTTCGTCGGGTTGGTCTTCCGGTTCTGACCCTTTTTCCCAGCACAACCGCCTCCGTGTCGGGCTGAGCCCCGGATGGGGCGGATCGGTGGTCGCCGAATCCCTGAGAGATTCGGCCGCCTCAGCGCCGGAGCAGTCGCGATCTCACCCGTGTCGCGATACCTGCGATGCCCGAGCCGAAGAGCAGAAGCAAACTGGGCTCGGCAACGGGTTGTGGAGCGGCGCTCGGGTTGAATCGCGCATACACAGAATCAGCGCTTGTAGCCGTGTTCAGCTGAATCGCCTCGGCGATCCCCATGAGTACGATCTGAGCGGCCTTGCCATCGCCAGGGACCACATCCACGGATGTGGTGTACACCGGCACAGGCAGTCGCAAATTCGTCACGAAGGTGACCGGCTCGCTGTGCGCTCAGCAGCCCGAAGGTCGCGTCGAGTCACGCGACCAGAGTGGCTGACTTCACCGATCGTGTCCGTGCGGAAACTTGAATTGCAGCCACGAGCGGCGTCGACCGCCGCCCGCGAACTCTATGTCACTGAAAGCGCTGGGCCGTAGCGGTTGAGCAGCCGCTGCGGTACAGCTGCCCGGCTACGTTGTAAAAAGCGTTCGTACCAGACGATCTCCACTCGTCGGCGTTGATGAGTTCGATCGTGTGCGTCACCGTCTGCCAGCCAGCAGAGAAACCAGGCGATACCGGAAGGCCCGGGTTGAACCCTGGGCCAGGAAGGTTCGGCGGGGTGTCGAACAGAATCAGAGCAAGGATATGCTGCTCGAAAACCCCGTCCCCCTCATGGGTCCAGGTGATATGTTCTTGCGTTCGCTGACCGATCGCGAATGCGAGATTGCTCGTGCTGCCTGTCCCCGTTCCACCGCGGTGAAAAGTCGCGAGCGAGGTAAACGGTGGACCGACAGGGTCGTTGGTGGTGCAGTTGCGAAGCGTCACTTGGACGGTCCACTTGCTGGCAAAGGATCGCGCCGCACGATATCAAACGACCCACGACCTCCGTGTGGAGCTGCAGCGGCTGGCACGCGATCTCGAGTCCGGTTCACACGGCGCACGACGACGATGGCTCGAGCGGGGTGCGGCCGCGGCACT
>DATIEW010000010.1:0-2124 GCA_035455585.1 Vicinamibacterales bacterium
CCATCGGCGTCAGCGGCGACGGCGACACGGGGGCCATCGGCATCGGGCAGTTCGTGCACCTGATGCGGCGCAACCTCCCGATCATCTACATCATCGAGGACAACGGCTGCTACGGCCTCACCAAGGGGCAGTTCTCGCCGACGGCGGACCTGGGCTCGCGCGCCAAGGGCGGTCTGGCCAACGACCTGCCGCCGATCGACACCTGCGCGCTGGCGATTCAGCTCGGCGCATCCTTCGTGGCGCGCTCCTTTTCGGGCGACAAGAGGCAGCTGCTCGCGATCCTCAAGGCCTCGCTCGGCCACCGGGGCACCTGCATGATCGACGTCCTCTCGCCGTGCGTGACGTTCAACGACCACGAGGGCTCGACGAAGAGCTACGCGTACGCCAAGGACCACGACGAACCGCTCGGAGAAGTCAACTTCGTGCCCTTCTTCGAGGACATCACCATCGAGTACGACGCCGGCACCACGAAGGAAGTCGAGCTGCACGACGGCTCGAAGCTCTACCTGAAGAAGATCGCCGAGGACTACGATCCCACCGACAAGCTGGCCGCCATGCGCCTGCTGCACGAAACCTCCCGCCGCGGCGAGTTCGCTACGGGCGTGATCTACGTGGAGCCCGACAAGGACGACTTCGTCACCCTGCTGGACCTCGTGGACGAGCCGCTCGCCACGCTGCCGCTCGAAAGGGTGCGGCCCGGCCGGGAAGCGCTCGACGAGGTCATGGAATCACTCCGATAGCGCCCGAGGTCGAACCGCGATGAATCCCCGACGCTTCACGCAATCCGCCGTCGTGTGTCGTACGGCACTGGCGATCGCGGCGCTCGTGGCCGCCACCGCCGCGCCCGCGCAGGCGCAGGGCCGGCGTCCGCTGAACGTGGGCGACCTCTTCCAGGTTCGCGACGTCCGCGATCCGCAGCGATCGCCGGATGGGAAATGGGTCGCCTACACGGTGACCCGCGCCATTGCCGAAACCGACAAGAACGACACCGATGTGTGGATGGTCAGCTGGGACGGCAGTCAGCAGGTGCAGATCACCTTCTCGCCGGAGGCGGAATCGCGCCCGCGATGGAGTCCGGACGGCAGATACCTCTCGTTCGTGTCGTCGCGGCAGGGCGCCAGGGGCGGGCAGATCTGGCTGCTCAACCGCGCCGGCGGTGAGGCCGTCAAGCTGACGGAGGTGAAGGGCGGCGTCTCCGACTACGTCTGGTCGCCCGACAGCACGCGCCTCGTGCTCGTCGTCGACGATCCGGATCCAGAAGTGGCGGAGGCTGAGGCGGCAGCCGAGAAGGCCAAGGACGGACCGGCCAAGACGCCCAGGCCCATCGTCGTCGATCGCTATCGCTTCAAGGCGGACAGGGACGGCTTCCTGCGCGGCGAACGCTCCCATCTCTATCTCTTCGACCTGCAGTCGAAGAAGGCCGGCGCGCTGACTTCGACACCTTTCGACGACGACTCGCCGGCCTGGTCGCCTGACGGCCGGCAGGTCGCGTTCATCCGCCGGCATGCAGAGGGCGACTACGACAAGGCGCCGAACCGAGACCTCTTCGTCGTCGAAGCCCGCGAAGGCGCCGAGCCGCGGCGCCTCACGAGCACGCCGTTCGACGAAACCGGGCGCCTGAGCTGGAGTCCCGATGGCCGCTCGATCGCGTGCCAGGTCGGAGACGAGCTGAAGTACTCGGCGTACGTGCAGTCGAGGATCGCCGTGGTGCCAGCCGCAGGGGGCCAGCCGCGCACGCTCACAGACGCGCTGGATCGGCCCGCCAACAGCGCATCGTGGAGTGCCGATGGCCGGTATCTCACCTTCGTGGCTGTCGACGATCGCGCGCAGTACATTGCGAGGGTCCCATCTTCCGGCGGCGCCATCGAGAGGCTCGCCGACGGCCGGCGCGTCGTCAACAGCCCGTCGGCGGGACCTGACGGCGGGTTGGCCGTGCTCGCGTCGACCGCAGCGGAACTGCCGGAGGTGCACGCGCTCGAGGGGGGACGGCTCCGCAGGCTGACGCGCCACAACGACGAGTGGCTCGGGGGCGTCCTGCTCGGGACGACGGAGGATTTCACGTCGAGGTCGAGCGACGGCACCGAGGTGCACGGCGTCATCGTCAAGCCGCCGTCGTACGTCGCC
>DATIEW010000011.1:0-9795 GCA_035455585.1 Vicinamibacterales bacterium
AGGGAGCGAACGGCCTGCCGCCATTCGCCGGCGGGCATCACGGTCCCCCACGCCGAGATGAAAGCGGCGTGCAACCCCCTGCGCCTCGACGCAGCCAGCCGAGCCGCGAGGGCGCTTCGTAACACGTGCGCCGCGAGCCAGGCCGCCGCGGCCGGCCGCGGTGTTCCGCCGGCGATCATGGCAGCGTGTTCGTCGACGAGATCTCCGAGAATCTCCGCGCGATAGCGCGCGGGCAGCAGCCGCGCCGCCGCGCGAATCCACGGCGGCATCAATGGCATCCCTCGGCGGCGTTCAGCCATCGCGTCAGTCCTCGAGCGCGTCCAGCCCGGCAGCCAGCGCGGCCGTCTGGCGCCACGCCGCCCGGATCTCGCGCTGCCCGGCGGCCGTCACCTTGAAGTACCGCCTCGCACGGCCCCCGCGTTCGGCCGTTGCGCCGCCCACGCGGGACCGGAGCAGTCCGCGCTCTTCGAGTCGATCCAGCGTGGGGTAGATGGCACCGGGCGTGATCGAACGGCCGGTCCGCTCCAGAATCTCCGCGCGCAGCGCGGCCCCATAGCTCTCGCCACCGACGCGCAGCAATGCGAGAAGCAGCAGTTGCTCGAGTTCGCCGAGATTCCGGCGCGGCATATGGCCTAGTGAATAGTACATATCACACTCGGTGTTGAGACGAGCTCCCTGCAGGGTTGTCGGAACCGGCGGGGGGCAGCTCGAGATCGATGGGTGCAGGGGTGCGCGGGTGTTGCAGCCCGGCTGACTCCGGGAGCGCCACGGATCGGTGAGGCCAGCGAGTAGAATGAACTCTGTGTCTGGCGAATCGACGCTCATGACGGCAGAGGAGTTGCTCCGGCTGCCGGGCGGAGAGCGGCGCTACGAGCTCGTGCGGGGAGAGCTGCGCCAGATGACACCGTCGGGGCTCATGCGTGCAGACGAAGCGCGCATGGCCCGCTATCGCGAGGCCGCCTCCGCGTGGGCGTCGATGTGGCCAGGCTGTCACACGAGATCGCGAGCCTGCCGCTCGTCGACGCGCATCGGGTCCTGACCTTGCGCGCCGAGGGCGTCCTGCCGTTCACGGTGCAGGAGGAAGCCGCAGATGCCTGAGTCCCGAGACGAGTTCCTGAGCGAAGAGGATCTGGACCTCGAGCACCTGTCGATGGACGAACTCATCACGTACTGGAATCTGTGGCTGGCCCGGGCGCAGATCACCAACGACCTCGACGAGGCACTCTACAGCCATGGAGTGTTCGAGCGCGATCCGGCCGTGTCCGACGATGGGGCACGAATCACTGGGTCTGGACACTAACCCGAGATTCACTTGTGGTGAGTAGTTCTGAGTTTTGAGGTCTGAGAGCGTGTGAAGAGAATGCGTTCTTCGCACGCGTTCAGCGGGTTGGCGCCGAAGCAGTCGGACTGTGGCGCGATGCGGCCAGCGGGAGCTACTCGAGACTCACAACTCATGACTCAGAACTACAGCCGGAATTCATCTGAATTCAAGTGAATTCAGGGTTTAGATACTCGCGCGAACCTCCCTACCGTTCGAACAGGAAGACATCCTTGGGTTGGAGCTAGCCATCGCTCGCCCCGCCGGCCGTGCGCGCGACGACGATGATGGGCGGAGATTGGAGGAGGTCGTCAGCGGCAGCGCCGGCAATTTCATGACCCCACGCGTGGACTGCCGAGGCGAGCGCCCCGACGCGCGCGAATCCGGGCATTTCGACGGAGTCTGGTCCGCCGGAGGCCTGCCGTGCCTCCGGGGTTTCGTGGGAACCTCCGGGGATGGGAGGTCTCGACGGCGATTCCGATCACGCGATCAGCGCCGGGCCAGGATCGCCGCACCCCGGCCCACTACTGAGGCTATCTGCCGCGCAGCGCGACGGCCGGATCGATGCGCGCCGCGCGCCACGCCGGACCAGCAATCGCGACCGCGGCCGTGATCGCGAGCACGACGATCACCATCGCGACGGTGGGGACATCGAATGGGCTCACAGCAAAGAGCAGCGAGGCGACCAGGCGGCCGAGGACGGACGAGAGCGCCAGGCCGACGGCGGCGCCGGCGAGGACCACGCGCGCCGCGTCGACCACCACCAGGCGGACCACGTCGCCGGTTGTGGCGCCGAGCGCGCGCCGCATGCCGAAGTCGCGCACGCGCTGCTGAACCGAATACGCGAGGATGCCGAACACGCCGACCATCGCCAGCACGAGCGCCAGCGCGGCGAACGCCGCGACCATCACGGCGCGAAAGCGATGCCGTCCGGTCGCCGCCCACTCGACGTCCTCGAGCGTCGTCACGTCGCGGACGCTGACCAGCTGGTCCCGGTCGATTCGCGAGATCGCCGCGCGCACCGCCGGCGTCAGCGCCTCGGCGCGGCCGCTCGACGCACGCGCGAGCAGGATGATGTCGTCTGACAACTCCTGCGCAAGCGGTACGTAGACCTGTACGAAGTCGGCCGGCTCGTCCGGCCGGCCCTTGACCTGCTCCGCCACGCCGACGATCTCGACGATGTGCGGCTTGTTCTCCGGCGAGTCGGCGACCTTGAGCGAGACCTTCATGCCGATCGGCAACCGCCCGCCGAGACCACGCGCGAACGCTTCGTTGACGATGCAGACTGGAGGACCGGTGCGCGTGTCGCGGGCGTTGAAGGCGCGGCCGGCGACGATCGGCAGATCGATCGCCGAGAAGTACGACGGGCTGACGACCTGCAGGCTGGTGCCGGGCCGCTTCGACTCTTCGACCGGCGGATCGCCGGCGATCTCGTAGGTCAGCGCCAGATCCCCGTAGAGCGACGGGCCGAGCGGCAGCGCGCTCGTCCACGCCACGTCCTGCACGCCAGGCACGGCCCTCACCTGCTCCTCGACCTGGTCGTAGAACTGCAGCAACTTTTCCGGGGTCGGATAGCTCGATCCGAGTGGGTCGACGAGCATCGAGAGCACGCGTTCGGCTCGGTACCCGCGATCGTATGACTCGACGGCGACGAGCGTCCGCATCAGCAGTCCGGCGCCGAACAGCAGCAGCACCGCGGTCGTCACCTCGGCGACAACGAGCACCTGGCGCAGCCTCCCGCCCCCGGTAACCGTCCGGCTGTCCGAGTCCAACGCCACAGGCGACGACAGGGTCGCTGCCTGCCACGCGGGCGCGAGGCCGAACAGCAGACCAACTGCAAAGGCCGCCAGGCCGCAGAATGCGACGACGCGGACGTCGAACTGCAGTGCAACCGTGGCCGGCAGCAGACCGTCGGGAATCACCGTCGGCGCCGTCTTCAGAATCGCCCAGCCGATGCCGATGCCGGACGCACCGCCGATGAGCGACAGGACGACGCTTTCGGTGACCAGCTGACGGAGAATCCTCCGGCGTCCGGCGCCGAGCGCGGCCCGGACCGCGAGCTCGCGCGTGCGCCCCGTGGCGCGCGCTAGCAGCAGGTTGGCGACGTTGGCACAGCAGATCAGCAGCACGAAGCCGACGACGCCGAGAAACAGCATCGACGTCAACTTGAGGTCGCTGCCAATCATCGTGTCGTGCATCCGCTCGAGCCGAAGGCTGCGTCCGGCGTTGGTCTCCGGGAACTCGCGTGCGAGGCCCTCGGCCACGGCCTGCAGGTCTGCCTGCGCCGCGGCCAGCGCGACGCCAGGCTTCACGCGGCCGACCGCTTGAAAGACGTAGGCGCTGCGTGCGCGCGGTGGCGCGTTCGTCACCGGCCGCATCGCCCACATGGCGGTACGCCCCAGGATCTGAAAGTACTTCGGCACGATGCCGACAACCGTCCAGAGCATGCCGTCGAGCTTGATCTCGCGACCGACGACGGCAGGATCCCGGTTGAAGCGCGACTCCCAGAAGGCCTCGCTGAGGACGATGACATTGGCACGCTGCTGGTCGTCGGCCAGCTGGAACGTACGGCCGGCGATCGGACGCACGCCGAGTACGTCGAAGATGCCCGCGGTCACCCACTGGCGGGAGACGGTCTCGGCGTTGCCGTCGGCGCCGGCCATCACCATGCCGCCGACGTTCGGCGTGAAGCCGGCGATCGTCTCGAAGGTCCGGCTGCGCTCGATCCAATCCTGCATGTTGAGCGGCGAGGCGTAGCTCGTCGGACTCGAATCGGTCCGCTCCCAGATGGTGACCAGTCGTGCCGGGTCGCCGTACGGCAGCGGCTTGAGGAGCGTCGCATCGACGAGGGCGAAGATGGCGCTGTTCGCGCCGATTCCCAACGCCAGCGTGAGCGTCGCCACGATCGTGAATCCGGGCGCTCCCCGCAGCTGACGCCACGCGAACCGCACATCGTCCCGGAGCTCTAGGAACCACTGCATCATGCGCTTCTCCCGATCCTGCTTTCTGCCAAGCTCCACGCACGTCCGTTTCAGCGCGGCGACGTCGCCCAGCCGCTCGATCGCCAGCGCGCGTGCGGTCTTTCTGTCCATCCCGCGCGCGATGAATTCGCGCGTCCGCATCTCGATGTGCAGCGCGATCTCCTCGTCGATCTCCTGATCGCGCGGCACGCGCCAGAGCCACGAGCGGAGCGATCGCTTCATGTCGAGAAGAGCACCTTCGAGACGCCCGCCGCGACCGTCCCATGGAGGGAAGCGTTCGGGGTCCTGGACGACCTCAGCGTCACGCGGAATTACCCAGATAATCTTGGTAATAGATAGACGAGGGCTGCGGGTAAAGGGTTTACCGGCCATTCCAGGCGACCAGACGAGCTGGGGGAACCGGGCCGACGGGCTAGCAGGATGAAAAACGCATCCTGAATGGCAAATGGGCAATGGGACATTGGCCAAATGCGCCTGTTTTTCCTTGGCCCATTGGCCACTGCCCATCAGGCCGGGCTTTTTCAGCGGCCTGCTAGTGTCCCGTTACCGTGATACGCGACATAAGTCCCGGGCGGGGCATCGCTCCGGGACTTATGCCACGTATCACGGTAACGGGACACTAGTGGATTGGTACGGTCCACTGATTGACGCGCCCGGGACTCAAGGGCAGAGATGCGGCCCACGGAGACGAGCCCCCGATGCTGCTGCGGAACGCCGCGGCACTCGTGTGGCTGAACCGCACCAGGCCCCGTGTTACCCCCGTTCGTGACCCCCGTCTGTGAGGTATGCTCGACATCTGTCGGGTCGAACTGCGAGTGAAAGCACCATGTGTTCCAACACGACACGCTTTTCTGCGGCAACACTCCTGATTCTCGCCATTGCCGGCGGGTCGCTGGCGCTATCCGGGCAGACGACCCACCTGCGCCTCGTGTCGACCGCGTGGTCGCCGTTCACGAACGAGCCGGGGCAGCCGCGCTTTGCGCTCGACCTCGTCGAAGCGGGCCTCGCTCGCATCGGGCTGACGACCGCTACCACAATCGTGGACGCCGCGCAGTTCACGACCGCGCTTCTCAGCGGGAAGTTCGACGGCAGCGCGGCCGCGTGGAAGGACCCCGAACGCGAGAAGGCCCTGCTGTTTTCGGAGCCGTATCTCGAAAACAGGCTGATCCTCGTCGCGAGACGAGGTACCAGCGTTTCAGCCACCAGGTTGACCGATCTCGAGGGCAAGCGGATTGCGGTCGTCGAGGGCTACTCGTACGGTGAAGCGACCGAAATGTCGGGACCGATATTCGTGCGATCGAGGTCGGAGGAAGACAGCCTCAGGCTCCTGCTGGACAGCAACGTGGACTACACGCTGATGGACGAGCTCGTCGTCCAGTACATCGTCCGCAACTACGCGGAGGAGGCGCGCACACGGCTGCAGATCGGATCGACACCGCTGCTTCGCCGCCAGTTGTACCTTGCCGTGAGCCGGGCCGTGTCCGACGCGCCATCGATCATCGAGAAGTTCAACGCCCAGCTGCGCGGCATGATCTCCGACCACACGTACCACCGGCTCCTGCACGTGGACTGGGTTGTCGCGGACGTGGACGGCGACGGCCGGGCCGAGTACGTGCCGCGCAGCGATCGCATGGGCGCGACCGAGCCGAAGCGCGCCTACAGCCTGCTCTTCACCGATCCCTCGCTTGCACCGAAACCGGAACCGAAGACGGAGGGGAGATTCCTTCTCGGTGGGAGCATCTACGACGGGTGGACGACCGTGCCGGACCGGTTCAAGGTCGAAGATCCGCAGAGGCCAGACCCAAACAAGGCGATGGCCGGGATATTCCGTTTCGTCTGGTAATGCACATTGCCGCCCTCCTCTGATGTCACCCTCCAGCAGGGTCGTCGCCTCGTCGAGGTGGCTCGCGACCCCGTGGTCGGTTCGTGGTCATGAGCTGCACCTCTCCATACCTGTTCTGGAAACTGTGAAGAGCCCTACTGGCACGTGTACCCGCCATCGGCGCTCACCAGAGCACCGGTCATGAACGGACAATCATCGGACAACAGGAACACCACGGCCTTGCCGATCTCCAGGGGCGTCCCGAGCCTCTGGATCGGTTGGGCCGTCCGCATCGCAACGTTGGAACGCGCCATCCCTGGTTTCCTTGATGTCGAACACGTGCGTCCTGCATCCCTCTTGCGCTAGGAGCTGCACGACGGCATGACCCATGCCGGATGCTCCGCCGACGACCAATGCAACCTTGCCTTGGAACCCGCGCGTCTTTTCCATACGTAGTCTCATTCTCTACCGTGGAACGTAGAGTGGTCACTCTGCTCTGAGCGCCTTCGCAGGATCGATGCGCGCCGCGCGCCAGGCGGGCGCCCAGGCGGCGGCGAGACAGACGACGAGGAGCAGAAACGCCGTCCACATGAAGCTGGCTGGATCCGACGCGCTGAGGCCGGCGACGAGGAAGGCGCCCAGGACCGGCGCAGCAAGGTAGGACAGCCCGAGGCCAACCGCTACGCCCCAGGCCGCCAGCCGCGCGGCATCGCGAAGCACGAGGCCGAGTACGTCCCGCCTCGACGCGCCGAGCGCGATCCGAACGCCGATTTCCGGCACCCGCCGGCTCACGGCATACGACACAACGCCGTAGAGCCCCACCATGGCGAGCGTCGTCCCCAGCACGCCCAGCACGCCGAGCAGGGCCGCTCCGATGCGACTCGGCAGAAAGGCGAACGCCAGCGCATCGGCCATCGGGCGCACGTCGACGGCCGCCGATCCGTCGGCGGCCAGCGCCGCGCCACGAACGAGGGGCAGGAGCGGCGCCGGGGCGCCTGCGGTGCGGACGAGAATGTGCGCAAGGCGCGGCGACCGGCTGTTCTGCAGCAGGGGGTCGTAGATCGCCGGGCTCTCCGCCTCGCCGAGCGTGCGGTACCTGCTGGTGGCGGCGACGCCGATGACGCGGTAGGTGCGCGTCCCGTCCCGGCGCGGCTCCACGATGAGCGCGCCGATCGGATCCTGCCCGCCGAAGTACTCGCGGACGAACGTCTCGTTGACGATGGCCACTGGTTCTGCACCCAGGCGGTCGGCCGGCGAGAAGTCCCGACCGCGCAGCCCGATACCGAGCGTCTCGAAGTAGCCAGGACCGACGCGATTGCGCGCAAACTCCGCGTGTACGAGACCCGACGCGTCGCCAACGCGAAGGCCCGTCCCGGTCCACGACCCTGAGTAGAGCGTGAGCGGAACGCCCTCGGACGCCGATGCCGTCACCACGCCCGGAAGACGACGCACGCGCTCGAGCATCCTCAGGACAGCGGGATCCTCCGGGCTGCCCTGCTGCCCTTCGACGAATGTCACCTGGGCCACGAGCACGCGATCGACGGCGAAGCCGGGGTCGAGCGTGGTGGCCCGCTCCAGGTTCCGCAGGAACGTGAACGTCACGACCAGCAGAAACATGGACATCGCCACCTGACCGGCGACGAGCAGCCGACGCAGGGTGAGTTTCCGGCGCCGATCGGACGCCGGCGCCTCCCGCAGTGCCGCGGCGAGCCCGGGCTTCGTCGCCTCGAGCGCCGGCAGCAGCGCCGCCAGCACGGCGCTCACGCCCGTCAGGAGGAGAGCGGCCGCGAGAAGGCGGAGGTCGAACGCCGGGTTGATGACGATGGGAAGCGGCACCGGCAGCGAGATCCGCGATGCGGCCAGAGCGAGCAAGCCCGTCAGCGCAAGGCCGAGCAACGTGCCGAGCGTCGCGACAAGGAGCCCTTCGGTGAGCAGTTGCCGCAGCAACCGTCCGCGGCTCGCGCCCAGGGCCAGTCGCAACGCCATCTCCCGGCGGCGCGCGGTGCCGCGCGCCAGGAGCAGGCCGGAGACGTTCGCGCACGCGATGACGAGCACGAGGCCGGCAACGGCCAGCACGACGACGAAGAAGGCGCCGACGACCTCGAAATCGTGGACCTGAGCCAGGCCTCCGACCGGGGCAAAATCCGTGAGCACCCGGAGCTCGCGATCCCCGAGCGCATCGCCGACGGCCGCCACGACGGTCGACATCGCCGCTCGGCCCGCCGCTGCGCTCTGACGGTCGGCCAGCCGGCCGATGAGCATCACCGCGGCTTCGCGCGGCCGGTCGATCGCCGGCAGCAGGGCGCGGCTGATGGGCAGATACAGGTCCGGCGTGAAGCCGTACCCGAGGACCGAGCGCACGCCGGCGGGCAGGATGCCGACAACCGCGTACGGCTGGCCGTTGACGACGAGCCCGGTACCGAGAGCATCCGGGTCGGCGTTCATCCGGCGCCGCCAGAACGCGTCGCTCACGACAGCCGGGCGGTCGTCGCGGCCGCCGGCCAGGTCTCCGGACGCGAAGCCTCGTCCGAGCGCCACCGGCACGCCCACGACGTCGAAGAAATTCGGCGTGACGAGAAGCGCGAAGATGGGCGTCGACTCCGCGCCCACCCGGAGGTTCACGGTGTGCTCGAACTGGTAGCCGGCCACACCATCCAGGGCCCGGCTCGCGTCGATCAGCTCCCACGCCTGATACGAAACGTGGCTTCCGTTGCCGGTGCGGATGTGCACCAGCCGATCCGCCGCCCGCGCCGTGGGCACCGACAGGAGCAGGTCGTTCGCGACGGCGTAGATCGATAGATTGGCGCCGACGCCGAGCGCGATCGAGACGGATGCTGCAGCCAGGAGCACCGGCTGCCGGACCAGCGCCCGCCAGCCGTAGGCGACGTCGCGGGACAGGCTGGTGACCAGGCTGACCCCGCGCGACTCGCGACACTCCTCGGTCACCTGGCCGCGCGATCCGAACCGTAGCAGCGCCAGGCGGCGGGCCTCGACCGGCGCCACGCCTCGCGCCACGAGGTCGTCGACCTCATCGTCGATATGGGCGCGGATCTCGCGCTCGAGGTCCTCGTCCAGGCGCGTGCCGTGGACGAGCGCGCGCCACCGGTGCTTCAGCGAGGCGAGCCAGCGCATGTCTTCCGCTCCTACGCGTCACGCACGACGAGCGCAATGGCGCCGGACAGCCGCTCCCACGTCGCAAGCTCCCGGGCCAGCTGCTTCCCGCCCGCCGCCGTCAGCGCATAGACCTTGCGCTCACGACCCGCCTCGCTGTCCTCCCAGTGCGACTTCAGCAGGCCGCGCTGCTCGAGACGGTGAAGCGCCGGGTACAGGGCGCCTTGCGTCACCTGCAGGACGTCGCCGCTCACCTGCTCGATGCGCCGGGCGATGGCCCACCCGTGCTTCGGCCCCGTGGCCAGCGTCTTCAGCACGAGCAGGTCCAGGGTGCCCTGGAGCAGATCCGCCGGTTTTCCCATGTCTGATGCCTAAATGGTCGAGGCGTGATGCCTAAACCATTGACATATACGGAGCGGGCAATGACGGGTTCCGCGCGGCGCTCGACGCCCCGTCCCTCGTCCGGCGTCCAGGTCCGCCTTCGGGGCCACGACATTGCCGCGGATCGACGACCTGCCGCTCGCGCTGCCCACACCAGACCGACGGGTCATTCCCATGCCATT
>DATIEW010000012.1:0-5009 GCA_035455585.1 Vicinamibacterales bacterium
TCGAGGTCAGCGGGACAGTGGACGAGGAGAGCGGCGGGTTTGCCGGCGTCGCCTGGCTCGCCGAGCGCCGGCGCCTCGCCGCCGAACGCACGGACTTCGTCATCATCCCCGAACCGCTCAACGTCGATCGGATCTGCATCGGCCACCGGGGTGTCTACTGGTTCGAGGTGACGACGCACGGACGGATCGGCCATGGAAGCATGCCGTTTCTCGGCGTGAACGCCATCGAGCACATGGGCGTCATCCTCGATCGCATGCGGCGTGAGCTGATCCCGGCGCTTGCCGCGCGTACGACGGACATGCCGGTGGTGCCCGATGGCGCGCGGCACGCCACGTTGAACGTCAACGGCATCGTCGGGGGACAGGCCGTCGACGGGATTCAGACGCCCTGCGTCGCCGATCTGTGCCGCGCCGTGTTCGACCGGCGCTTCCTGCTGGAGGAGGGGTTCGATCGCGCGAAGGCCGAGATCCTTGCGCTGCTCGACAGAGCAGCGGTCGAGACTCCTGGAGTGCGGTACGAAGTGAGGGACCTGATGATCGTCCACCCCGTCCGTACGCCGGATGGCTCGCCGCTCGTCACAGCACTGGCCCGCGGGATCCGCCAGGTGCTCGGACGCGAGGCGACACAGATCGCGAGTCCGGGCACGTACGATCAGAAACACGTCGACCGCATCGGCGGAATTCGACAGTGCGTGGCATACGGACCAGGCATCCTGGATCTGGCGCACCAGCCCGACGAGTGGTGTGGTGTCGAGGATCTCGTCGCAGCGACGAAGGTGCTGGCCCTCGCCACGCTCGAGCTTACCGGGTCGCCCGACTCGAGTGCGCGACCGGCGCAGGCAGGCTGAGGGGCGTCACTACGGCGAACGGGTGCAGGTGCCAGCAGGGGTCCGTCTGTCTCGAGGAGGGCAGCTATCGCACCCGCCCCTTCAAAGCCTCCAGTGCGGCACTATCTCCCTCGGAGGCAGCCAGAGGCGTCACCGCCACGTAGCCGTCCAGCACGGCCTGCACGTCGCTGTCGGGTTCGGCGGACGTCGGCTGCTGGAAGAAGCTCCAGAAATACCGGTGGCCGTACGGCGTGCGCGCTTCGTCGAATCGCTCGAGGCCCAATGAGCGTCTGATCACCGACGCCCCGAAGCTCGTCCGTTGCCCACAGCAGGAAGAGGGCAGCCAGCGCGGCAATGGTCAGACAACTTCGTCGGCGTGTCAGGGTCATCGCGATGCGTTCTCCGATTGACAGACCTTACACTTTTCATGTAAGAACGCCAAATCGGTGATGGCTCCGGCACGTCAGACGAAGAGACAACGGTCTGCACGTGCGGCGCGCGTGGCGATCGCCTCCGCGCCGTGTGGGTTCGCTGCGCTGTCGTACGCCGGGCAGGAACCGGTGACACTCAATCGGCTGGCGGAGCACGTCGTTCTGATCTCCATCGACGGCCTGCGTTCGGATTACTACCTCCCGGCCGCGATGCGACAGGCGCGCACGCCGGCGCTCGATGCCCTTCGCGCGCGCGGGAGCTGGGCGGAGGGCGTCGTCGGGCTGTACCCGTCGCTCACCTTTCCGTCCCACACCTCCATCGTCACGGGGCTGCGGCCGGTTCCGGCACGGCATCGTGCAGAACACGAAGTTCGATCCGGTCACCGGATCGAGCGCCGGCTGGTACTTCGAGGCGTCCGCTCGAGGCGCCGACGGAGGGTATGGTGATGGCCGGCATGCTGACAACGACAACACGCCGCTCGGCGGCGTATTGACGACCTGGAGGAGGTCCAATGACGAGACGAGGATCACGACTGCTGGCGATCGCGTGTCTGGCGGCGCTGGGATGGCTGAGTCCACCCTCCGCGTACGCGCAGGCGACAGGATCGATCGTGGGCACGGTCACGGATGAATCGGGATCCGTGATACCTGGCGTGACGATCGAAGTGACCAACGTCGCGACCGGCCAGATGCGGGCGGTCGTGACGGGAAGCGACGGGTACTACTCGGTTCCGCTCCTGCGGCCCGGGCAGTACGAGGTCAAGGCGACGCTGGGCGGCTTCCGCACGATGATCCGCCAGGGGATCACCGTGGAAGTGGAAAGCACGGCACGCGTCGATCTGCGCATGGCGGTCGGCGGGCTCGAGGAGAACATCACGGTCACGGCCGAGGCCTCGCTCGTCGAGACCTCGCACGCGCAGCTCGGCGTGGTCGTCGATCAGAAGAAGATCGAGGACCTGCCGCTCAACGGGCGCAACTTCACGCAGCTCGGCACGCTGATTCCGGGGGTCGCGGCGCCGCCGCCCGGTCTGGGCGGGGGCGGGGGAGACGCGACGCCCGGCGGCTTCGGGGCGGCGACGTCCGGGTTCAACGTCAACGGCATGCGCAACCAGTCGAACAACTTCCTGCTCGACGGCGCCAACAACAACGACACGTTCAACACCGGCTTCGTGATGCGGCCGCCGCCGGACGCGATCCAGGAGTTCAAGATCCTCACGCACTCCTACAACGCCGAGTACGGACGCAACGCCGGGTCGGTCGTCAACGTCGCGACGCGGGCGGGGAGCAACGAGCTGCGCGGCGCCGCGTGGCTGTTCAATCGCGACGATGCCCTCCAGTCGCGCAACTACTTCGCGCCGGAGGACCAGCCGAAGCCGAAGCTCGAGCAGCACCAGTTCGGCGGCAGCCTGGGCGGACCGATTGTGAGGAACCGGGTCTTCGGGTTCGGCTACTACGAGGGGCACCGGAACACGAGCGGCGACACCACCAATATCGTCGTGCTCACCGACGCGCAGCGGAACGGCAACTTCGGAAACACGACGATCAGGGATCCCACGACGGGGCAGCCGTTCCCCAACAACACCATTCCCGAAGAGCGAATCAACCCGACGTCGCGGAGACTGATCGACGAGTTCGTGCCGCTGGCCAACAGCGGCGCCAACCGGTACATCGCGTCGCCCGACAGCACGGACGACCGCGACCAGTTCGGCGTCCGAATCGACTACCAGCTCTCGCAGAACCACACGATCCTGGGGCGCTACCTGCGCAGCGCGCGCGATGCCGTGTCTCCAGCCACGACGCGGCCGATCGGCGGCCAGACGAAGTCCACGCTCCAGGACTTCATGCTGTCGGACACCCACATGTTCAGCGCGAACACGATCAACGTGGCGCGCTTCGCCTACAGCCGGATCTTCGCGAACCCGGCGGTGACGAGCGGCCTCCGGAACACGGACTACGGGATCAACCTGCCGCACAACGTGCCGCAGGCGATCGGCCTGGCCAACATCGCCGTCAGCGGGTTCTTCAGCCTCGGCGACGCTCAGCAGCCGTTCGTCGAGCGCGTGAACGAGGTCTTCCAGTTCACCAACGACTTCACGTGGGTCAGAGGCCGGCACTCGATGAAGTACGGGTTCGACGTCCGCAACGAGCACATGGTCATCGCGTTCGTCAACCGGCCGAACGGCGATTTCACGTTCGACGGGGTGCATTCCGGCAACGCGGCGGCCGACTTCCTGCTCGGCCTTCCCGGCCAGTTCCGCCGGACGCTGTCGAATACGATCCAGGACGGTTCGGGGTGGCTGTGGGCCGGCTACGCGCAGGACGAGTTCCGCGCCGGCGCCAACGTCACGCTCAACTTCGGCCTGCGGTACGAGCTTGCGCAGCCGTTCGAGGACGAGAACGGCGCGCTCAACGCCTTCCGGCCGGGCCAGCAGTCCCAGCGCTTCCCGGAAGCGCCGCTCGGCCTCGTCTATCCGGGCGATCCCGGCATTCCCGACGGAACCTACGAGACCGACAAGAACAACTTCGCGCCGCGAATCGGGCTGACATGGGATCCCACCGGGACGGGACGCTCGAGCCTGCGCGCCGCATGGGGCATCTTCTTCGATTCGATCGCCGGCCAGGGAGACTTCTTCCAGAACGGCGTGCTGGCGCCGCCCTTTACGCCGCTGCTCGAGGTCAACGCCCCCCCCGCCGCACTGACCCTCAACGATCCGATGGATGCCGTCACGGGCGGCCCGACGGGCTTCCCGGTCGGTCTGATCTTCATCGGGTGGGGTGAAGACTTCACCACGCCCTACGCCTATCACTACAACGTCACGTGGCAGCAGCAGTTCGGCAACTACCTGGGCGCCGAGATCGGCTACGTCGGATCGCGCGGGAAGGACCTGCCGATCTTCATGGAAATCAACCCCGGGGTCTACGTTCCCGGACAGACCACGCGCGGGGCGCGCATCATGCCGGCCTACTCGCTCGTGCGGCCGACCTTCTCGGTCGCCGATTCCTGGTACGACTCGCTGCAGGCCAGCCTCCGGATGCGGCCCTACCGCGGCATGTACTTCCTGGCGTCGTACACGCTGGCCGATGCCCGGGACCACGTGTCGGGACTGAACATCGGCGGCGAGCAGCGTCCCGAACTGCCCGTGGAGATCGGCAATCAGGCGTCGATCGACGCCGCGCTGGCGCGCCTGAAGGCCCCGGCGCTCTTCGACGTCCGGCACCGGTTCGTCCTGAGCTTCGGCGTCGAGCTGCCGACGCCGCGCGACTGGGGCGCCGCCATGGAGCACATTCTCGGCGGCTGGCAGGTCAACGGCATCGTTCAGGCCCAAACGGGATTCCCGCTCACCGTGACCGACTCGATCACGAGCATCCGTTACCTGACCAACCGGCCGAACCAGACCTGCGATCCGAATGCGAACGCGCCGCACACGATCGAGCAGTGGTTCGACACGAGCTGCTTCCAGCGCCGCCCGCTCGCGCAGACGGCCGAGCCCGGCAGCACCCCCCGCAACAGCGTCCGCGGCCCCGGCTTCGCGCAGACCGACCTGTCGGTGTTCAAGAACTTCACGCTCACCGGCTCGCACCGGCTGCAGTTCCGGCTCGAAGCCTTCAACCTGTTCAACCAGACACGCTGGGGGAACCCGGGCACGTCGGTCGGCACCGCGAACTTCGGCCGTATCACGAGCGCCGGCGACGGCCGCATCATCCAGCTCGCGCTGAAGTACAGCTTCTGAGAACATGGAAGGGTGGCTTC
>DATIEW010000013.1:0-2214 GCA_035455585.1 Vicinamibacterales bacterium
AGCGTGTCCTGCCGGCCCGGGACCAGAAAAAGGAGGCCGACGCGGGGGTTCTGCAGAAGATTGCAGAACGTGTCGGCCTTGCGGTTCCCCGGACGGTCGGGGATGGCGAGCGTCGAGTCGTCGAGCACGCGCACGAAGCCGGGCGGGTCGCCCTTCGGCGATACATCCATGTTGCCCGCGGCATCGGCCGATGCCAGGAGCAGGAACGGGCACCGTGCGATGAACGCTCGGCAATGCCCGTCGAGCGTGCGGACGTGCTTCCGGAGCACGATCTTGCTCGGCTGGCCGATCACGGTGCGGAACTGCGCTTCGGTCGTCACGACCTCGGAGAACCTCGCATCCATGCCGGCCTACTCCGGGCGAATGCCCGCCTCGTGGACCACCTTCGCCCACATGTCGATCTCCGCGTGGATGCGCCGGGCGGCTTCCTCCGGCGTGGTGGAGGTGGCGAAGGCGCCCTGTTGCAGGAGCCTCTCCTTCACGTCGGGAAGCTGCAGGACCGCGACGAGCGCCGCGTTCAGGCGATCGATGATCAGCTTCGGTGTGCCCGCCGGCGCCAGCATCGCGAACGTGCCGGCCACCTCGAACCCGGGCAGCCCGGCCTCCGCCATGGTCGGAACGTCCGGCAGCATCGGCAGGCGCTCGACGGTCGCGACCGCGAGCGGGCGAAGCTTGGCGCTCTGGACGTGCGGCAGCGCCGCGGGGATCGCTTCGAACGCCGTGAGGACCTGGCCGCCGATCAGGTCGGTCATCGCCTGGCCCCCGCCCTTGTAGGGCACGTGAAGCATGTCGACGCCGGTCCGCAGCTTGAACATCTCGGCCGCCATGCGCTGCGGCGTGTTTGCGCCTCCGGAGGCGTAACTGACATGCCCCGGCCTGGCCTTCGCGTAGGCGACGAGCTCCGGCAGCGATCGGGCCGGAACCGCCGGGTTCACCACGAGGACGAACGGCACGGTGGCGACAATACTGATTGGCGCCAGATCCGCTTTCAGGTCGTAGCGGAGCGTCTTGCGCTCGAGCGCATAGCTGACGCTGGCCGAGCCGAGCGCGCCGAGTAGGATTGTGTAGCCGTCCGCCGGCGCCTTCGCCACCGATTCCGCCCCGATGTTGCCGCTCGCGCCGGGGCGGTTGTCGACGATCACCGGCTGGCCGAGGGGTTCCGACAGCTTTTGCGCGAGAACGCGACCGATGATGTCGGACGGGCCGCCGGCCGAGAATCCCACGACGAGCCGGAGCGGCCGGTTCGGGTATCCGGCCGCCGCGTCGCGGGACTGCGCCCAGGCCGGGACAACGATGGCCAACGCGGTCAGCGCACAGGCAGCGCGGAATGCGCGGTTGGAGCGCCTCATGACAACCCCCTGGTCGGGCAGCACACGTTCCGACGCTACTCGTGCCGGGGACGTCGCGCCAGAGAAGCAGTACAGCGACCGGAAGAGAACAAGTTCTCTCCGGGCAGCGTCCCTACCAGTGCCGCGGCGGTTTGCGCAGGATGGCGATTCGCCCCCTGTCGACCCGGATGTAGCTGCCGCGCGTGAGGTCGCGCAGCACGCGGCCGACCATCTCGCGCGTCGCGCCGACGCGCTGGCCGATCTCGGCGTGCGTGAGCCGCTCGGTGACGAGGACGCCGTCGGTCTCCACGGCGCTCTCAAGCAGCAGCCTAGTCACCCGGCCGTAGACGTCCTCCAGCGAAAATGTCCTCCTCCCCGCCATCGAGCGACGGAAGAGGAAGATCACCCGCTTGAGATAGGCCAGCGCGAGCTGCGGGTGGCGGAGCAGCAGGCGCTCGAACTCCGCCACCGGCGTCGAGGCGAGGCGCAGGTCCTCGATCGCGATGATCGAGGTGAGCATCGGCTCGGCCCCGATCGCCTGCGCGGCGAAATCCTCCCCCGGACCGACGATCGCGACGTCCACCTGTCGGCCGGCATCGTCGCGCCAGAAGAACTTGACCCTTCCCGAGAGGACGACGCTGAAGAACTCGAGACGGTCGCCCTCGGTCACGAGGATGGCCCCCTTCGGATAGGCGCGGACGGTGAACTGCCGTGCCGCCGCCTGCAGGTCGTCGGGCGAGAGCGAAGCAAGCAGCGTCGAGCCGGCGAGGTCGGCTGCGGTCGCGCTGGTCATCGGCTACGCCGGCTGGACCAGTCCGGCAGGACTGCGGCGGCTACGCCTCGGTGAGACGCGCGAGCAGCGCGTCGAGGTGCTCATGGCTCATGT
>DATIEW010000014.1:0-7443 GCA_035455585.1 Vicinamibacterales bacterium
ACGTCGGACGCGAAGAGCACGACACGCCCCTCGTCCACGTCGCGCTCGAGTACCGCCGGGGTCCCGTCCGTGAAGCGGGCGACCACGTCCCAGCCCCTTGATGCGACTCGCCAGACTCTGTCGAAACTGACCTGGCCGAGATTTGCCGACAAGCCCCCGAAGGGCCGGAAGATGGGGTGCCTCGGATCGGTCGCTGCCAGGGCCAGCGGACGGCTGCCCTGCTCGATTGGGTCGAGCGGTGGATTCCACTGGAAAACCGTCGAGAGCACCGATCCCTCGAGTTCCGGCGACGCGCAGAGCAGCAGGCCACCGCCAGCCCGGACGAACGCGGCAAGCTCCTCCCGCGCTTTCCGGTCGAGCCCGCGAGTGGACAGCAGCGCCACGGCGGCGTATTCCTCGCGGCGCAGCCCGCCGGTCACCTGGGCGAGCGAGGTACCCGACATGAGGACGGCCTCCAGGCCGCCCCGCTCTCCCCTGGACGCGTCGAGCGCCCGTGCGAGGTAGAAGCCCGAGTGCCCACGTGATCCGCTTCCGATAATCGCCACCTTCGCGGCATCCGAGGCCCCCAGCACGACAAACCGCTTATCGTCAGCCGGGATTCCGCCGGGGTCGTCTATCGAAACCGAAAGCACGCCCGCGTCCGGGGGGCGCACCTCGAGCGGCACGTCAGCAGCGTCGCCGGCCTCGGCGGAGAACGCTCCCGTTCCGAGCAGACGCCCATCGACCTCCACCCGGACCTGCCCTTCCCGATGCGACGTTCCGGTGTTGGCTATCGTGGCGACGACCCGATCGGATTCAACAGCGACCGAGGCAACGGCGGCATTGACCGCAACGGCGCCCGTGTCTCGGACCTCGACACGCCACCCCGCCGGAAGTTCGACCGGGAGCTCATCATCCCAGCCAGCCCGCTGCAGGTCCGTAACGAAGATCAGCCGACCACCGCCGGCGCGCTCGGCGACTTCAACCGCTCTGTCCACCACGGGCCCGTAGCGCGTTCCGCCGAAACCCGCTTCGAGCCGCCCGAGCGCGGCGCGGGCGTCGGCCCGGCTGCCGGGAGGCGCGAGGATCTCCGCGCGATCGTCGAACGCGAGTACGGCAACGGTCTCACTGGCGCCGGCCTCGCGGACGGCATCACGCGCCAGCTCCAGGGCGCGTTCGAAGCGTCCCGGCCCGCCCATGCTGTACGAGCGGTCGACGGCAACGATCAGCGTGCCCGAAGGCGAGACGGCGGGAGCGTATGGCCTGGCAAAGGCAGCGGCAAGCAGCAGCACCGCGGCCACCCTCGCGGCGAGCAGCAGGAGATCGCGCAGCCGTCGGCGCTTCGATCGTTCGATTGGCGATTGCCGGAGGAGCCGGACGGCGGTGAACGGCACCTCCGGCGCCACGTCGCGCCGCAGCAGGTGCAGGACGATCGGGATGGCGGCTGCCAGCGCGCCGATGAGAAATGCGGGATAGAGGAAGCTCATCGGAATCCCGTGTGAGGGTCGCCCTATTTCCTTCGGCTTCGCGTCCCGAGATACGCCAGAAGCGCGAAATCAAGCGGCTGTGACGAGTCGAGCTGCACGAAGTCGATTCCGGCGCCCCGCAGCGCCCGGCCGTACCGCAGCGTGAGCCCGGCCAGCTCGCGGAGGTACGTCGCACGGATCCTCGTCGGGTCGGCCACGACTTCTTCGGCGCTCTCGAGATCCCTGAACCGCGACGGCCCGCGGAACGGAAACGTCAGCTCGTGCGGATCCAGTACCTGAAAGACGATCACGTCGGTGCCTCTGAACTTGAGGTGGCGAAGGCCCTGGACGACGGGTTCGGGATCGTCGAGCAGATCCGAGATCAGCACGACGAGGCTGCGCTTCGTGAGGGCTTCCGCGAGCTGGTTCAACGGCCGCGAGACGTCCGATCGCCGGCCTGGCTTGAGCCGTTCGAGTCCCAGCAGCAACGCGTGCAGGTGTCCCGGGCGCGCGCCGGCCGACATGCGGAACACCATCCGCTCGTCGAAGGCAATGAGCCCCGTGGCGTCCCGCTGGCGATTCATCAGGAACGCGAGCGACGCGGCCAGCACCGATCCATATTCCATCTTGCTCATCGGCGCGCCGCCCCGGTAGCCCATCGACGCGCTCACGTCGAGGAGCAGGTGGCATTCCAGGTTGGTCTCCTCCTGGTACTTCTTGACGTAGTGCCGGTCGCTGCGCGCGTAGACCTTCCAGTCGAGCGTCGACAGGTCGTCGCCGGGCAGGTACTGCCGGTACTCCGCGAACTCGACGCTGAAGCCCTTGTACGGGCTTCGGTGAAGGCCGGAAAGAAAGCCCTCGACCACCGTCCGCGCCTTCAGCTCCATCGTCCCCAGCCGCGCGATGATTGCGGGGTCGAGGAATCGGAGGTCGCGCGAGACGGCTGTGGCGGCCATGGCTACATTCCGCTGCGCGGTTTCGGCACGGCCTCGAGCAGCCGCTCCACGAGGTTGTCGGCCGTGATGCGCTCCGATTCGGCGTAGAAGTTCGGGATGATCCGGTGGCGGAGCACCGGCGAGGCCAGCGCCTGGATATCCGAGACCGACACGTGATAGCGGCCGTGCAGCAGCGCCCGGGCCTTGCCCGCCAGGATGAGCGCCTGCGAAGCCCGAAGCCCGGCGCCCCACTTGACCCACTCGCGTACGAATTGAAGGTCGCTCTGACGCCCGGGACGGGACGCGTCAACGAGTCTGACCGCATAACGGGCGACGTCCTCCGCGACGATGACCTGGCGTACGAGCTGCTGGATCTCCAGGATATCGACGCCGCTCATCACACGCTCCGGCGTCTCGGTGGTCGCACCCGTCGTCTGCGTGACCACCCGCACCTCCTCGTCCTCGGCCAGATAGCTCATCACGATGTTGAACATGAACCGATCGAGCTGCGCTTCCGGCAGCGGATAGGTGCCTTCGAGCTCGATCGGATTCTGCGTCGCGAGCACGAAGAACGGGCGGTCGAGCGGGTAGGTCCGGCCGGCGGCCGTGACGTGGTACTCCTGCATCGCTTCGAGGAGGGCAGCCTGCGTCTTGGGGGGCGTCCGGTTGATCTCGTCCGCAAGGATCATCTGCGCGAAGATCGGCCCCTTGACGAAGCGCAGAGAACGATGGCCCGCCTGCTCGTCGAGCACCTCGGTGCCGGTGATGTCGGCGGGCATCAGGTCCGGCGTGAACTGGATCCGTTTGAACGACAGGTCGAGGATCTGCGCGACGGTCTTGATCAGCAGCGTCTTGGCCAGCCCCGGCACACCGGTAATCAGGCAGTGACCGCCGGTGAAGAGCGCCATCAGGACCTCGTCGATGACGCGGTCCTGACCGACGATGACCTTCCGAATCTCCGCGAGGATCCGCGCGCGGCTCTGGGCGACACGCCCGGCGACCTCCGCGATGCCTGCCGTTGCCGCCTCTTCCGCCGTCCGTGCCGTCGTTTCCATCTGAACCTTCGTCGTGAACCTTCGTCGCGACCCCCGTCCTGACCCCCGTCAATGCGTCAACGAATAGACGATCTCGTTTATCTGCATCCGGTATGCCATTGCCGTGTAGCGGACGTACCCGGGATAGTCGGCGGCGTTGGACCACTCCCAGCCGTCCCCCATGTCGGTGTTCCAGTTGATGAGCACCATGGCGCGGCCGCTGTCGTCCTCGATGGCGCGCAGCCGCGCGACGTAGCCGCCCTTCTCCCACGTCCGGCCCTGCAGGAACGACCCGAGCCCGGGCGTCTGGGGGAACTCCTCGATGCGATAGAAGCAGTGGAAGATCGGATGCTCGGGAGACAGGTCGACGACCTTGCGGTCCGGGAAGATCCGCCTCAGCTCCCGTTCGAGGTTCGCCCATTCCACCGGCCCGTGGAAATCGTCGAACGTCAGCGTACCGCCGCGGAGCAGGAACTCGCGCAGGATCGATACTTCGTTGTCCCCGAGCCGCATGGTCCCCGGCTCGACGATGTACAGCCAGGGGTACAGCCAGAGGTCCGGATCCTCGATGTCGACCACCACCGGATCGTTCACCTGAATCGACGTCACCGTCCGCACCCGTCTCGAGAGGTTCTGCTCGGCCGCCGGGTAATCGATCGTCCAGCATTCGTCGTAGGTGTCGCACCCGGCGAAGCCCGGAATCCTGAACGCCTGATACCTGACGCGAGCGAAGGTCCACTGCAGCCCGGCGAAGCGGGCGTCGGGTTCCAGCGGGTTCTGAGCGCCGGCATCGGAGGCCGGCATGCCGAGGGCGGCCCAGGTCAGCAGCGGGACCAGTATCGCGAGCACGAGGAGGCGGCTGGAAGGGAATCTCACCGACCCGCTCCGGGCAGCGCGCCCGTCGGCGCTCCCGTGCTGCCCTCCTTGGCGTCGAGCGACTTGAGCAGCAGCTCCTGTGCGCGCTCGTAGCTCGGAGCGATCTCCAGTGCGGCGAGCGCCTGCCGTTTGGCCTCGGCTCGCCGTCCTGCAAGCAGATGGCTCTCGCCGAGATCGCAGTGCGCGGCGGCGCGATCGGGGGGACCGATCGCCAGAGCCACGATGAATTCGCGTGTGGCGGTCGCGGCATCCTTGCGTTCGAGCGCCAGGCGGCCGAGGCCGGTGTGGCCATCCGCGTCGAAGGGATCGATTTCGACGATGCGGTCGTAGGCGAGCGCGAGGGCGTCCGTGTTCCCCGCCTTCGCGGCGAGCGCCGCGAGCCGGCGCGCCGGCTCGATGGCCGCATGGTCGTGTGCGAGTAGCGCCTCGTACGCCCGCAGCGCGCGTGGTGCGTCGCCGAGCTCCTCGGCCAGGCGCCCCATCAAGGCGTTCGGGCTGTTCTCGCCGGTGGCCATCGGCACCAGCGCGGCTGCCTTCTCGAGCGGCATGAAGGCCGCCTTGTCGCCCTGCGATGCCAGTGCGGCGCCGAGCGCGAGCTGCGCCCGGTAGCTATGCGGCCGCGCCGCAGCGGTCGCGCGCAGCGATTCGAGATCGTCCGAACCTCCCTTGTCCTGCTCGCGCAGCGCGGCGCGCAGCGACGCGAACCGCGCATCGAGGCTCTTGTCGAACGACGCCTGGAGCTGGTCGATCGACACGCCCAGGCCCTTGGCGATCGCCGCGTCGCCTTCCACCCCTTCACCGTAGGTCCTGAGCAGCGCGCGGAGCGCCGCTGCCCCGTGGGTCTTGACGATGTGATCGACGAGCAGCGACGCCTGGTAGTACGCGAGCGCGATCGTGTCCGGCTTCGTGAAGCCCGAGTTCAGATCCCGCAGCTTCAGCACCTGGCCGCGTTCGAGCGCGATCGCGAATGGCACCTCCATGTCGCGGCCCCAGACCGCGCGCGCCCGCCCTTCCTCGTGGACCGACACGCCTTCCGTGAGCCAGCGCGGTACGCGCTGGCTCGACATCTGCAGCGTGATGACGTGCGCCAGCTCGTGCCAGAGGGTGGCCTGCCAGGAAAACGTTCCGGGCGGCCGCGCCCTGGGCGAGTCCATGCTCACCACGCGGCCGAAACAGGCGCCGAGCGCACCTTTCAGCCCGGGCAGGCCGAGGTTGCGAACCGCGAAATCGTCGTGCTGCTGGAAGATCTCGATCAGGATCGGACCCGTCGGTCTGAACTCGTACGCGGCCGACAGCTGCTCGAGCGCCTGATGCGCCAATGGCAGCGCGTACTCGCGCAGGACCGGGGCGTCTTCGGGGTGGAGCTTCATTACGATGTCGCCGTCGCGGATGACCTCGAACTTGTCCAGCGTATCGAGCAGCCCCAGGAGGTTGAACGTGACGACGTCGAACGGGTTGTCCTTGAAGGCGCGATCAAGCGCCCGGCGCGCCTCGGCCTCGTCGCCGGTCCGCATGAGATGCATGCCCAGATCCGCAAACGCCCTGGCGTTGGACGGGTCGACCGCAATGGCCTTGCGCGTGAGCGCCACCGCCTCGTCGAACCGGTAGTGCCGCGCGGACAGATCGGCGGCGACACGATACGCCTCGCCGAAGGCCGGGTTCACCTCGAACATGCGGCTGACTTCCGCCTCGAACGCCGTGCGGTCGTCGCGCACGTAGGCCATGGCACCCAGCAGCGCGCGGGCATCGAGGTGGTTGGGATTGACCGCCAGCACGCCTTCGATCTGCTCCCGCGCGCTGTCGTAGCGCGTGTTGTCGAGCTCGAGGCCGGCGAGCAGCAGATGCGCCTCCGCCAGATCGCGATCGATCTCAAGTGCCCGGGCAGCGGCTGCCGCCGCCGCGGGGGGATCCTCTTCGACCAACGTCCGGGCCACGCCGGCGTGGGCTGGCGCCCACCGCGCGTCCGCCTCGATCGCCTGCCTGAATGACCGTAGCGCCTCGGGGAGGCCGTCCTTGCTCCTCGATTCGAGAAACAACGTGCCCCACGCCGTCTCGACGGCCGGGTTGCTGCCTCCCGACGAAGCGGCGCGATAGAGCGCGTTCGCGTCGCGCGCGCGGCCGAGCGCGTGCGCCGCCCGCGCAGCCCGGAAGAGTGCCTCGGGATCTGCCCCTCCCTGGCGGAACACCCGGCTCAGCACCTGCGCCGCTTCGTCGCCCCGGCCCTGCCGTTGATAGTGCAGGCCCAGTTCGAGCGCCGCCTCTCCCTCGGGGTCGCTCTTCGCCGCCGGCTCGAGCAACCGGCCTGCCTCGGCGTACTCGCCTCGCCGAACGGCCAGACGCGCCAGGACGGCGGCCGCATCCGGATCCCCCGCGGGTCGGCCTCTCGCCAGCGCTTCCGCCTCGGCCGGCCGGCCGTGCGCCAGCGCGCGGGTGGCTGCCCGGATGAAGGGCTCCGGTCCCGCGGACGCCTGAGAGCCCGGAGCGAACGTGGAACCGGCCGTCGTGGCGCACACACAGAGGATGGCGACGGCCGCCAACGGCCGCAACCACGGACCCAGGTGCCGATCGCGGGTTTCTCGCATGAACTCGTTCGATTATAGAACACGCCCTTTGATTCGATCAGACGTCCGGCAGCCTGCGACGGTCGCCTTGGAGACGCCTGACGTCCAGGTTTATCGACCCCAGCGCCGCGAAGTTCCATCACCGGGCGGCGTGTTGGCCGGTCCCAGCAGGCCCAGCGCCCGCTCCTCGACCCGGATCCGCGCACGGATGAGAGCTCCGAACACCACGACCGACGCGATGCCGGACAGCGGCGCCTGGGCGGCGAGCGCCATGCCCGACAGCTCGGCGAGCACGGCGAGGTAGTTCGGATGGCGCATCACTCTGTACGGACCTCGACGGATGCGCCCGGAGCCGGGAGGCACGAGTACGCGGAACGTCCAGCGGTCGCCAAGCGTCGCGACCGCCCAGTACTTGAGCGCCTTCGCCGCTCCAAACAGGACGAGGCCGGACGCGGCAAGGGGGGTGAGCGCCCGTCCGCGGATCCAGGCTTCCGCGATCATCGCAGCGAAGGCCGCCGGATAGGCGAGCCGCATTGCGGGGTAGACGTCGCCCGGCGGCTCGACGGCACCACCGGCGCGAAGCGTCCGCTCG
>DATIEW010000015.1:0-4033 GCA_035455585.1 Vicinamibacterales bacterium
TCGGCGGCGCCGCCGGCCTGCTGCTTCTCATCGCGTGGGCCAACGTGACTGGCCTGCTGCTGATACGGGCGACCCGCCGGAGGAAGGAGGTTGCCGTGCGCCTCGCCCTCGGTGCCAGGCGCGCCGCGATCGCGCGGCTCCTGTCGCTCGAGGCGCTGCTGCTCGTCGCCGCCGCAACGGCCGCGGGTCTCGCTGTCTGCGCGCTTTCGATGGAGGCCATCGCGCCGCTCATCGAGCGCGAGCTGGGGCGCCCGGCGCCGCGTGGACTGGCGGCGTTCGCGGTCGACGGCCAGGTGATGCTGGCGGCAGCGCTGTGCGGGCTGGTGGTGGCGGTAGCCGCCGGCCTTTCCCCGCTGGCCGTCTCGTGGCGCGCCGACCTGCTCCAGCCGCTCCAGAGTGGCGGCAGGTCAGCGACCGAAGGGCGGGGCAGCCAGCGAACCAGGTCTGCCCTGATCGCGCTGGAGATTGCCGCCTCGCTCGCGCTGCTGGCAGGTTCGGTGCTGATGATCCAGAGCGTCGGCCGGCTCATGCGCGTCGACTTCGGAATCCAGGGTTCGCAGGTGCTGACCACCTCGCTGACGCTGCGGCAGGCGACATACCCGGATGCTGCCTCGCGCGCGGCTTTCCACGACCGCGTCCTGAGCCGGTTGTCGACGATTCCTGGCGTGCGGTCGGTAGCGCTCGCCAACTGGTGGCCGCTTCAGGCGCGGCCGCCGCAGCGAATCGAAGCGGAGGGTGCTCCCGTATCGGGCCTCTCGGCATCGCTCTTCCCGGTGTCGCCGGACTACTTCGGGGCGCTCGGTATCCCGGTCGTGTCCGGCCGCACGTTCGCCGCATCCGATGGCGACGCCGGCGAGCGCGTGGCGATTGTCAGCGAGACCTTCGCGCGGCGCGCGTGGCCCGACGGTGGCGCGGTCGGCTCCTACATCGCGGTCGCCGAGGAAGACGAGCACGGCGGCCGGCGGCCGTCTGCTTCGTTCCGCATCGTCGGCACTGTCGGGGACGTCCGCCAGACGCCGGCGGACGAGGATCTCGCCGACGTCTACGTGCCGCTGAGGCAGGTGGTCGGGCGTTTCTTTTTTCTCCACGTCCGGACGTCTGGTCCGCCGATGGCGCTGCTGACGGCCGTTCGCGCAGCCTTCGGGGAGATCGATCCCGAAGTATCCCTGACCAACCCCAGGCCGCTGCAGGCCGCCATCGATGAGCAGGTCGCGCGCCCGACGTTCCTCGCGTGGCTGCTCACGGGCTTTGCCGCGGTGGCCGCGCTCGTCGCTCTCGTCGGCGTGTACGGCGTGATCGCGTACGCCGTGCGGCAGCGCGAGCGGGAAATCGCGGTCCGCATCGCGCTCGGGGCCGCGCCGGCCCGCATCACTCGCCTCTTCCTGCGCCAGGGAAGCGTCGTGCTGGCCGTCGGCCTGGCGCTCGGCCTTGGCGGCGCCGTGGCGGCCGGCCGGGCGCTGCAGAGTCAGCTGTTCGGCGTCAGCCCGGGAGATCCCGCGACGCTGGCCGTCTCGCTTGCCGCGTTCGCGGCGGCAGCTCTGCTGGCCATCTGGTGGCCTGCCAGCCGCGCGGCCGGCGCCAATCCGGTGGCCGCCCTCAAGGAGGACTGAAGGTATGAGATGATAGGGGTGCCTGCCCGACGATCCGCGGCCGTTCTTCCGGACCCGCGGCCCACGAGGTGACCCGATGAGGGCCGTTGACCTTCGAGTAACCCTCTTCCTGCCGGCCGCGGCTCTGTTCGCTGCCCTGACCGTCGCCGTTCCCGCACAGCAGCCGAGCCCCTTCAGGAGCGGTGCGAACACGGTTGCCATCTATGCCACGGTCACCGACCGTGAGGGCCGGCTCGTGCCCGACCTCACGCTCGAGGACTTCGAGGTTCGCGACAGTGGCAAACCCCAGCCGATCACGGTCTTTTCCAACGAAGTGCAGGCGATCACGGTCGTGATGATGCTCGACCGGAGCGGCAGCATGAAGGCGAACTTCAGGCTGGTCGAGGCGGCCGCGGAGTCGTTCGTCCGAAGACTCTACGGGGAGGACAAGGCGCGTATCGGGAGCTTCTCCCATCGCATCCAGGTGGATCCCGACGGCTTCACGCGCGATCACCATGAAATGACCAGGATTCTGCGCTCCGAGCTGCAGCCGGAGGGGCCGACGCCGCTCTGGAACGCGGTGAACGTCGCGATGACGGCGCTTTCCGGGGAGGACGGCCGACGTGTCGTCCTGGTGTTCACCGACGGCGTGGACAGCCCGATGAACTTCAAGTTCAACAACGTCAGTCTGCCCGACGCAGTGAAGCGGGCCCAGCGCGAGAACGTCATGATCTACGCGATCGGCCTCGAGAGCGTGGTGCCCTTCGGCAACCGGCGGGCGCCGGTCACCGTGGGGCCGCGCGTGGGCTGGTTCGAGACCGGCCGCATGGTCACGCAGAGGCCCGATCCCGGTCTGCCGAAGATCGCCGAAGAGACCGGCGGCGGCTACTTCGAGCTGAAGTCGACCGACGATCTGGCGTCCACGTTCGCGCGCGTCGCCGACGAGCTGCACCGCCAGTATGTGATCGGCTTCGAGCCATCAAAGCTCGATGGCAAGACGCACAAGCTGGAAGTCCGGATCCGCAAGCCGGGAATGACCGCGCGCGCCCGCAAGAGCTACATCGCGTCGCCGTCAACTACCGATTCCAAACTCCCAACTCCCAAGTAGGAAACGGAGGGGACGGAGGGAACGGAGGCCCACACGGAGGAACGGAGTGAACGAAGGACGAACGAAGAGCATACGGTCGAACACAACGCGTGCTCAGATCCGGCCTCGCCCTCCTGATCTCCTGATCTCCTGATCTCCTGGTCAAGGCACGCGGGCGGGTCCCTTCAGCCCCCGGCCGGGCGTGGCGCCCGTCAGCACGCCTGCGCGGATGATCGGCACCCCGTTGACGACCACGTGGTGGATGCCGATCGGAAACTGGTGCGGGTCGGTGTAGGTCGCGCGGTCCTGAATGGTCTCTGCGTCGAAGATCGTCAGGTCGGCGTAGCTGCCCTCCACCACCCGGCCGCGCTCCCGCTGTCCGATCTGGCCGGCCGAGAGGGAGGTCATCTTCCGGATCGCTTCCTCGAGCGTCAGCACGTTCAGCTCGCGGACGTAGCGGCCCAGCACGCGGGGAAAAGTCCCGTAGCTTCGCGGATGGGGATGGCCGACGCCGTAGCCCACGGGATCTCCGTCCGTGTCGAACATGGCCAGCGGGTGCTTCATGATGCGCACGACGTCATCCTCGTGCATGCTGTGATAAATGGCCGAGAAGCCCCCCTTCAACTGCAGCTCGATGACGAGCTGAATTCCCGAGTCGATCGTGTTGGGAAGGCCTCGGTCCCGGGCGATGTCCGCCAGCGTCTTTCCATCGTATCGGTGGTCGGAAGGGAGCGTGCGGATCTGGATGGTGGTCAGGTCGTCGCCGCCGCGCTCCTTCTCGAAGATCTCGCGCATGTCCCGCTCCACGCGCTTCCGCGTCGCCGGGTCCTGGAGCCGTTTCGCGAAAGCCTCGCGTCCGCCGGCCAGCGCCCACTGAGGGAAGAGCACACTCGATCCCGTGCTCGAGGCCGCGTACGGATACAGATCGAGCGTCACGTCGAGTCCTCCCGCCCGGGCGGCATCGATCATCGCGAGGCTCTTCACGCTCCAGCCCCACTGGGGCCTGCCGACCGCCTTGTGGTGCTGCACCTGCACGGGAATGCCGGCCTCCCGCCCGACGCGGATCGTCTCGGCCACCGAGTCGAGCAGCCCGTCCGCCTCGTCCCGCATGTGGGACACGTAGATGCCGCCGTGCCGTGCCGCGACCTTCGACAGCTCGATCACCTCTTCGATGGCCGCGTAATTCGCGGGAACGTAGAGGAGGCCCGTGGACAGTCCGAGCGCGCCGTCGCGCATGGCCTCGTCCACGAGAGCCTTCATCTGTTCCAGCTCGGGCGCCGTCGGCGCGCGGTTCTCGAGCCCCAGGATCCTGGTGCGCACCCACGAATGGCCGGCGAAGAAGCCGACGTTGGGCGCC
>DATIEW010000016.1:0-8934 GCA_035455585.1 Vicinamibacterales bacterium
ATCTACATTCTGGGCGGCGCTCGGACGCCCATGGGCGAATACCCGGGCAAGCTGAGGGACATATCGGCGCTCGAACTGGGCGCCCTTGCCGCGCGCGCGGCCATGGAACGTACGTCCGTCAAGCCGGACATGGTCGATCACTCCGTCTTCGGCAACGTGCTGCAGACCAGCGCGGACGCGGTGTACGGGGCGCGCCACGTCGGCCTCAAGGCCGGCCTCCCGATCGAGGTTCCAGCCCTGACAGTCAACCGGCTCTGCGGATCCGGCATCCAGGCGGCGGTCAGCGGCGGGCAGATGATCCGGCTCGGCGAGGCGGACGTCGTGCTCACCGGCGGCATGGAGAGCATGAGCCAGGCGCCGCACGCGATCCGTGGACTGCGCACCGGGCTGCGTCTCGGGCAGGGAGAGCTCGAGGACACGCTGTGGTCGGCGCTGCTCGATACGCACTGCGGCTGCACGATGGCCGTCACCGCCGAGAACTGCGCGGCGAAGTACGGCATCTCGCGCGCGGATCAGGATTGCTACGCCATCCGGAGCCAGCAGCTCGCGGACCGCGCGTGGAAAGAGGGCCGGCTCGCCGAGGAGGTCGTTCCCGTCGAGATCAGGTCGCGCAAGGGCGTGGAGGTCTTCGCGCAGGATGACCACATGCGTCCCGACTCGACCATGGAGGGTCTGGCGAAGCTGCCGCCGGCGTTCAGCCGGAACGGGTGCGTGACCGCGGGCAACGCCTCGGGGATCGTCGACGGCGGCGCGGCCCTCCTTCTGGCGTCCGAGAAGGCGGTCAGGGAGCACGGGTTCCAGCCGATCGCGCGCCTGACCCACTGGGCCGCCGTTGGCGTCGAGCCGTCGCTCATGGGCATGGGTCCGGTGCCGGCCACGCGCCTGGCTCTCCAGAAGGCGAAGCTGACGCTCGACGACGTCGATCTCATCGAGGTCAACGAGGCCTTTGCCGCGCAGTACCTGTCGGTCGAGAAAGAGCTGGGACTCGACCGCGACAAGGTCAACGTCAACGGCGGCGCCATCGCGCTCGGTCACCCGCTCGGCATGACCGGCACCCGGCTCCTCCTGACGCTCGTGCTCGAGCTGCGGCGCCGCGGTCTGAAGCGCGGGCTGGCCACGGCGTGCATCGGCGGCGGCCAGGGCATCGCGGCGCTGGTTGAGGCTCTGTAACGGAGTTCAAGAAAGAGGCCTTGTGAGCATCGATATCAGGACGGTGGGCGTGCTCGGATGCGGGCTGATGGGATCGGGCATCGCGCAGGTATCGGCGGCGGCCGGCTACAGGACGATCGTGCGCGAGGTCGAACAGGGCCTGCTCGACAGGGGGATGGGGCGCATCCGGAAGTTCCTGGCCGACGGCGTCCAGAAGGGAAAGGTCACCGAGGAGGCGAAGGACACGACGCTCGGCAATCTCGCGGGCACCACGCGCTTCGAGGATCTGAAGGAGTGCGACGTCGTCATCGAGGCGATCATCGAGAACCTCGACGAGAAGGCGACGGCGTTCACCGCCCTCGAAGCGATCGTCCGCCCCCAGACCATCTTCTGCTCGAACACCTCGTCGCTCTGCATCACGGAGCTGGCGGCGAAGACGAAGCGCCCCGAACGAGTCGCCGGGCTGCATTTCTTCAATCCCGTTCCGCTGATGAAGCTCGTCGAGGTGATCCGGGCCCTGACGACGAGCGATGACACGTATCAGGCTGTGTTCACCTTCGCGCAGTCGCTCGGCAAGGAACCGATCACCGCGCCCGACAGGCCAGGGTTCATCGTCAATCGCCTGCTCGTACCGTACCTGCTCGACGCCATCCGGTCCTACGAGCAGGGGCTCGGGACGCTCGAGGACATCGACAAGGGCATGAAGCTCGGGACCGGCTATCCGATGGGGCCGTTCACGCTGCTCGATTTCGTGGGACTCGACACGACCTACTACATCGCCAACATCATGTTCGAGGAGTTCCGTGAGCCGGCGTTCGCGCCGCCGCCGCTGCTCAAGCGGATGGTGCTCGCCGGACGCCTGGGGCGGAAGTCAGGGCAGGGATTCTACAAGTACTGACGCGTGCAATGCCGAATGCTGAATGGTGAGTTGAGTAGCTTCCGGCTTCAGCCGGAAGTCAATGCTGAACACTGAATGCTCTGCGAGAGTTTTCAGCAGCGCCTTGGCCTTCTGCTTGAACTCGCGGTCCTCGGGCGTCCACTCGGGATCCAACGGCGCGTCGAGCGCCTTCTGGAGCGCGGCGCGCGCCTCGTCCTCGCGGTCCCTGGCGATCAGGGTCTCGGCGAGGAAGTAGAGCGAGGCGGTGCTCTGCGGGTTGTAGGTCAGCGACTTCCGCAGGTGTTCTTCCGATTTCTTCTTGGATCCGCCGAAGAGTCCCGGCACCCGGTAGTACCAGCGGCCCAGTGCGCGGTCGGCGGATCCCTGCTGGTACGACGGGTCGATTCTCAGCACCGTGAGCAGCGCGTCCTTGATCGCGCCGCGGTATTTGAGCCCCTGGAGCAGGCCGTGCGATTCGGCCAGCGCCCCCATGTTGGCCGCCATCCAGAAGTGCCCTTCGGGACGGCCGGGCGCCGCGGCTGCGGCCGCCTGCCCTGCCTCGACGCCCTGCTCCAGCACGGCCTTCCGCCTGTCCTCGGCTGCGTGCCCCCCAAGCCAGTATCGCGCGCGCGAGAGCTTCCACGCCGACTCGAAGTCTGAGGGGTTCGTGCGAAGCCGCTCCGCCCAGATCGCTTCGGCCTGCCGGGCGCTGGCGAGGTCGTCGCGCCTGGCGTAGAGCGCGTCGGGATCCTCCGCCTGCCGCCAGGCGCCCGGGAGCAGCATGTAGAATACGAGGATGCAGGAAACCATCCGGCAGCTCCTCGCCGAAATCGGCGAAGATCCCTTTCGTGAGGGATTGCTGAATACCCCGAAGCGGGTGGAGGAATCGCTCAGGTTTCTGACGAGCGGCTACTCCGCCGACGTGGACACCGTCCTGAACGGCGCGCTCTTCTCTGTCGATTATAACGAGATGGTGATCGTCAAGGACATCGACTTCTACAGTTTGTGCGAGCATCATCTGCTTCCGTTCTTCGGGCGATGTCATGTCGCCTACATTCCCCAGGATCGGGTCGTCGGGCTCAGCAAGATCCCGAGGCTCGTCGAGATCTTCGCCCGCCGGCTGCAGATCCAGGAGCGCCTCACGAACGAGATCGCCGAGACCATCCGGGACAAGGTGAGGCCACTGGGGGTCGCGGTCGTCATGGAGGCGACCCATCTCTGCATGTCGATGCGCGGAGTGGAGAAGCAGAACTCCGTCGCCGTCACGAGCGCGATGCTGGGCGTGTTCCACGACGATGCGCGCACGCGGATGGAGTTCCTGGAGCTCATCAGGCGCCCGGGATCCCATGGGGGGCCACCCGTGGAGGTTCACGCACAGAGATTCAGCCACGGGGGGTCACTCACGGAGGTTCCGTGACGGCCTCCAGGGTGCTCGATTCTGGCCGATGCCAGACCCATATCCCCGGCGCATCGTCTGCCTGACAGAGGAGACTACCGAAACACTCTACCTGCTCGGCGAAGGGGACCGCATTGTCGGTATCTCCGGCTATACGGTTCGTCCGCCTGAGGCGCGCGCGAAGCCGAAGATATCGGCCTTCATCAACGCACGGTTCGACCGGATCGAAGCGCTCGGACCGGACCTGGTCCTCGCCTTCTCGGATCTGCAGGCCGACATCGCGGCCGAGCTCGTGCGGCGGGGCCACTTTGTCGTCGTCTTCAACCAGCGGAGCATCGCCGGGATTCTGCAGATGATCCGGATCGTCGGGGGCCTCGTCGGGCGCGCCGACAGGGCGGACGCGCTGGTCGCGTCGCTGGAGCGGGGGCTCGACGAGGTGCGGCAGGACGCGTCAGCCCTGCCGCGGCGGCCGCGGGTGTTCTTCGAAGAGTGGGACGACCCGCTGATCTCCGGCATCCGGTGGGTCGACGAGCTCATCGAGCTGGCCGGTGGAGCGCCGCTGTTCCCCGAGCTGCGCGGCAATGGCCTCGCCAAGGACCGGATTGTCAGCGCGGATGCGGTCGCCGCGCGCGATCCGGAGATCGTCATCGCCTCGTGGTGCGGCAAGGCGATGAGGAAGCGGACGATCGTCGAACGGCCCGGATGGAACCAGGTCAGCGCCGTCCGCACGGACCATATCTACGAAATCAAGTCCACCTACATCCTGCAGCCGGGGCCCGCGTCGCTGACCGAAGGGGTAGCCCGTATCCGGGAGTGCATCCGCCGCTGGACCACAGACCGGGCGATCGATGAACATCCGTGACAGAACTCCGGTGACGGAGCCCGTCACTGAACCTTCTCGCCCAATTCCCGAATCCAGTTCTGAACGAGCGCGAGCTGCACACGCGTCGATGGCGTCTCCCGCGAGCTGCGGATCATCAGGAAGCGCGAGCCGTTCGCCGCGACGTCGTAGTCGGGCCCCAGACGTCCCGTGAACGGGGCATAGTCGAAGAGCGCGACGCGCTCGGTGACGCCGAATGCATCGCCGGGCCGGATGCGGGCCGACACGAGGCCGTTGTCGGCGTAGTACAGGAGTTCGCGGCCATCCGGCGTCCAGCGCGGAGACGTGCCGCCGGCCGGGCTCACCTGCCACCCAGCGGCCATCGGTTCCTGGCTCATCCCGCCGCCCTCTGGAACATCACGTCGTCGCGCGCCGTAATTGGCGGTCGCGACAGCGGGGAGGCGTCATCTCCACGCGAGCCGATCCGGCTGGGCGCCTTCTGGCTGCCGAAACGCGGGCTGTTCGCAGTGGCTGACGTCAGCCTTGCCGAATGCTGAATGCCGAGTGCTGGCAGGCGCCGGAGGCGCATTTTTTCGCGCGTAGGCCGATCCGTCCTCGCTCTTCGAGCTACGGCGAGACCCGCCGTAGCCTTGGTGGAGGCGGGGGCGCCAGCGGGCCGATGTGCTTCGGCGCCCACCCGCTGACCGTACCTGTCGCACGCCATTTCTTCACACCCTCTGAATCTTGACTTCGGAGTGGCGCACGTTGAACGCCGAGTGCTGATTGTCAACGGCGAATCTTCGTGCCTGCGCCTCCGCTATACTTCCGTATGCACAGCGTTGCGTGGATGGCCACCGTGTTCGTGCTGCTGGCTGCGCCGTTGGCAGACGCGCAGCGGCGCACGGCGCGGAAGCCGGCGCCGTCCCCACCGGTGAAGGAGCCGGCTAAGGTGAAGTGTCCGGAACTGCTCGGCACGGGCCTGAAGACGAGGGCTACGTACTGCTTCGTGCTCGCAGGCCGTGACCCTGCCGAGGGGGTGATTATCAGCGTGCCACCGCATACCGGGACGGCGACGCTGACTTTCGATCTGCACAACCGGCATACGTACTCGGAGGAGGAAGTCCGGGCGGGCCGCGGCTTTGCCACCTACACGTCGGTGGTGGCCGTGCTCGGCATGGACGGGACGCTGATCGGGCGAGGCGCTGTGCAGTCGGAGGTCCGGACCGCGCGCGATCTGTACGATCGGATCACGGGCGGCGCAGGACCGGGAGGCGTGAAAGCCGTCGCACCGCTCGGCCGCGAGCAGGTCACCATCACGATCCCGGCAGACGTCACGGAAGTGAGCCTGCTCGGCGAAGTGCTCGAGGGCATGACCGCCGCGGGCCGCCAGGTAGCCAGCCCCGGCCGTCCCGTCGCCCTCGTCAGCAGCGTGCAGGTCGAATATCGGCCGGCCCCGTCGAAGCGCTGATGCGCGCGATGCGTTGCCATTTGCCGCGCCCATGAACCGCAAACCACGAGCTGCGAACCGCGAACCGCCAGCTACGAACCACGAACCGCGAACCGCGAAATAAATGGTGCATGACGTCCTGATCATCGGTGCCGGTCCGGCCGGCCTGGCCACGGCCATCGCCGCGACCCGCAACGGCTTGTCCTACCGGGTCATCGAGAAGGGAGCCCTGGTCAATTCACTGCTGCACTATCCGACCGAGATGGTGTTCTTCACGACGCCCGAGCTGATGGAGATCGGCGGTATGCCGTTCGTCAGCCCGTACGACAAGCCGACTCGGGTCGAAGCGCTGCGGTACTACCGGCGCGTATCCGATGCCTACCACCTGGAGGTGTCCTTCGACGAGACGGTCGTCGCGATCTCCCATGAAGCGCGCGTCCCCGACAGACACGGCTCGTTCGTTGTCGATACCCGTTCGGCACGAGGCGTGCGCCGGTCGCTGCGCGGCCGCACGGTCGTGATCGCAACGGGCGCGTACGACGTGCCGAACATGCTGGGCGTGCCGGGTGAGGATCTGCCTCACGTGTCGCACTACTACACCCAGCCGCATCCGTACTTCCGCAAGGACGTGGTCGTCGTGGGCGGGAAGAACTCCGCGGCTGAAGCGGCACTGGACCTCTTCCGTGCCGGCTCCCGGGTGACGCTCGTGCACCGCCGCGCAGCGCTCGGCGACTCGATCAAATACTGGGTGAAGCCGGACATCGAGAACCGGATTCGTGAGGGCTCGATCGCCGCCCGCTTCGACACGCGCGTCGTCGAGATCCGTCCGACGGCCGTAATGGTCGATCGCCAGGGAGAAACGAGCGAGATCAGCGCGGACGGGGTGTTCCTCCTGACCGGGTACCGCTCGGACACGGCATTGCTGCACGGTGCCGGCGTGGACATCGATCCGGAGACGTGTGGTCCGAAGTACGACGCCAGCACGTTCGAGACGAACGTCTCCGGGCTGTACGTCGCTGGAGCGGTCGTAGCGGGTATTCAGAGCGGGAGGATCTTCATCGAGAACGGCCGGTTCCACGGCCAGCAGGTGATCGACGCCATCACGGCACGCCTGGCGGCGCGGACCTAATCGGTTCCGTTAACGAGAGCCGTGTCGATTGGAGAGAGCCGTGTCAACACCCAATCGCCAACTCCCAATTCCCAAGGCACTCGGCGTATCAGTGCGCCTGGCGTCTGTCGCGAACACCATCCGTACTCGCCGCGGCAGCGAGCGCAGCGAAGGTGCGAGCGGAGACCGTTTTCCCGGCTCGCGGAAGCGGGCTGCCGGACGCCCAGTGCCGGGGTCCGTTGACCACGACATGTTGGGCCTGCCTGAGTCAAGGGGATACCCAGCTTGAATGATCCGGGCGGATGTGGGGACTCCGGCCCCCCCCCTTTGCGCCGTCAGTGCCTCCCCTCCCCCTTCCACCCGTGCTGGGCGACGATCACCTTCATCTCGAGCAGCTCGATGAGGGACTGGCAGCGGGCGAGCAGCGTCTCGCGCTCGAGGAGGGCCTGTTTCTCCACGGGTTCGAGCTCGAGGTACTGCGCGAGAGCATTGACGAGGTCCTCGTCCGGCATCGACGGCGGCACCCTCGGCTCGGCGCCGCGGCCTTCGGGCTGCGGGACGAGGAGAGCCTCCAGCCTCCGTCTGGCGCCGCGCATCGCGTCGCGCTCCGCGTTCGTCGCCGCCTCGTTGATGCCCTCGACGCGCGCGATCCGGTAGGAGCGGTCCGCGTCCTCGTCGAGGACCCTGAACTTCTCGAGCCCCTGGAGGATGATGTTGTAGCGCCCGTCCGAGAGCCGCTCGGCGCGGGTGATGAGGCCTGCGCAGCCGATCGGATAGATGGCGGGCCGGCCATCGTAGTCCGCCTCCCAGCCCGGGCGCAGCAGCACCATGCCGATGATGCGATCGCCGCCGAGAGCGTCGCCGACCATCTCGCGATAACGGGGCTCGAAGATGTGCAACGGGAGGAACACGTGCGGGAAGAGCACGGCGTTCGGCAGCGGGAAGAGGGGTATCGTCGGCGGCAGCATGCGCGGTCAGTGGATCGTCCGGGTCTTCCGGTCCATGTAGTCCATCAGCACGTAGCGGCCCAGCGTGTGCGGAGTCGTGAAGTACGCCTTGCCGTGGCAGATCCGCGCGACCTGGCGCACGAAGCTCACGAGGTCGTAGTCCCGCGCCAGCATGAAGGTGTTGATCAGGATGCCGGCCTTGCGGCACGCTGCGACCTCGGCAAAGGTCTCCGACACGATGAACGGATCGAGCCCGAAGGCATTGCGGTAGATGCGGCCGTCCGGACGGGTCAGGGCCGAAGGCTTGCCGTCGGTGATCATCACGATCTGGCGCATATCCTTGCGCTGCCGCTCCAGGACGCGGCGCGCCAGACGAAGCCCTTCCCGCGTGTTGGTGTAGTACGGGCCGACGCGAACGCGGGCGAGCTGGGTGAGCGGGATCTCCTCAGCCGAGTCGTGGAACAGCACCACGTTGAGCGCGTCGCCGGGATACTGCAGCCGGATCAGGTTCGCGAGGGCGAGTGCGACGCGCTTGGCCGGCGTGAAACGATCCTCGCCGTAGAGGATCATGCTGTGGCTGCAGTCGAGCATCAGGACCGTAGCGCACGAACTCTGGTACTCGCCCTGCACGACCATGAGGTCCTCGTAATCGACCTCGATCCCGCGGCGGCCGACTGCGCGCTGCCGCCGCACGGCGTTCAGGATCGTGTCGCTGGCGTCGAGGTTCATCGTGTCGCCGAACTCGTACGGCTTCGGCGCGCCGCTGGCCTCGATGCCCGTTGACATCTCGCGTGTGTCGTGCCGTCCCACGCTGCTCTTGCCGATCGACCCGAGCAGATCCCGCAGCGCGCGGTAACCGAGGAAGTCCAGGCTCTTGTCCGTGATCTCGAACCGGACGTTGCCTTCCGGCCCGCCGGCGCCGCGGCCCGGCTGGAGGCGCCGGGCCTGCTCCGGGTCGCGATCCGGCGCCGACGTCATGTAGCCCTCTCGCTGCAGCTTCTCGAGGATCTGCTGAATCAGCCGGTCGATGCGCTCCTCCGTATCCTCCGAATTCTGCCAGTCCCGGCCGAGCAGCTTCTCGAGTGTCTCCTCCGAGAGGAGCCCGCCGCTCAACAGGGCCTCGAGGATTGCGTCGTGGAGGGCCTGCAGCGAGTGGCCCCCCAATTCGTCGTTCGGCAGGCCGTACGGAT
>DATIEW010000017.1:0-3732 GCA_035455585.1 Vicinamibacterales bacterium
CCGTCTTCGCGTCCTCTCACGCCGCAGGGCGTCGCGGCGGGCGACGCCGGCGGGGGCCGGGCGGTGATCTGGAGCCGCACGGACCGGGCCGCGCGCATGTTCGTCGAATACGCCACCACCGAGAGCTTCACGGATCCGCGCCGCGTCCGCGGTCCGGCCGCGCTGGACTCGTCGGACTTCACGTCACGAACAGTCCTCACCGATCTGCCCGCGGGTCAGCGGATCTTCTATCGCGTGCTGTTCCAGGATCTCTCCGATCTCCGCGCGTGGAGCGAACCGGCGCCGGGCAGCTTCACGACGGCGGACGCCGGCGGACGCCTCGGCATGACGATCGCGTGGTCGGCCGACACGGTCGGCCAGGGCTGGGGGATCAACCCCGAGTGGGGCGGCCTGCGGCTGTACGAGACCATGCGGCGCGCGCAGCCGGACGTGTTCGTTCACTGCGGCGACACCATCTACGCCGATCAACCGCTTGCCTCCGAGGTGAAGCTGGACGACGGGAGCGTCTGGCGGAACGTCGTGACGGAGGCGAAGGCGGCCGTCGCCGAGACGCTCGACCAGTTCCGCGGCAACTACCGGTACAACCTGCTGGACGACCACATGCGCCGGTTCAACGCCGGGGTCTCGCAGGCGGTCATCTGGGACGATCACGAGGTGCGCGACAACTGGTATCCGACGCGCGACCTCGCTTCCGACCGGCGCTATCAGGTGACGAGCGCGGCGCTCCTCGCGGCGCGCGCGCGTCAGGCGTTCTTCGAATACAACCCGATTCCGCTCGCCGGCGACGATCCCGAGCGCATCTACCGTTCGATCCCGTACGGCCCGCTCGTGGAGGTGTTCGCGATCGACATGCGCAGCTACCGGGGACCGAACACGGAAAACCGGCAGGCCGCGCTCGACGCGGAATCGGCGCTGCTGGGGTCGACGCAGATCGGCTGGCTGAAGCGCGGGCTCGCGCGAAGCCGCGCGGCGTGGAAGGTCATCGCCAGCGACATGCCCATCGGCCTCATCGTCCGCGACGGGCAGGAACGCTACGAAGCCGTCGCCAACGAGGATCCGGGCCAGCCGCTCGGACGCGAGCTGGAGATTGCCGACCTGCTGAAGTTCCTGCGCGACGAGCGCGTCCGCAACGTCGTGTGGATTACGGGCGACGTGCACTACTGCGCGGCGCACCACTACGATCCGGCGCGGGCGCGGTTCACCTCGTTCGATCCGTTCTGGGAGTTCGTCGCGGGGCCGCTCAACGCCGGCACGTTCGGCCCGAACGAGCTCGATCCGACCTTCGGCCCGGAAGTGAGGTTCAGCGGTGTGCCGGCAGGGATGAAAGGCAACCGCCCGCCGAGCGACGGCTTGCAGTTCTTCGGGATGATGCGCATCGACCCGCGGTCCCGCGTCATGACGGTGTCGCTCCACAACCTCGCGGGTGAAACGGTCTACAGCGTGGACCTCGAAGCGACGTAAGCCATCAGCAGATCCCCTTGTCCGTTGTCCCTTATCCCTTCACTTCTCCGCCCCTCACCTGATACCGCCATCCCGGCTGCCAGCGCCACGGCGCTTCGACGACCGTAGCCAGCGGCACGGCGTTGAGGAGGTGTTCCAGGGCGTAGTACGTGGCACGATGTCCGACGATCAGCAGGTCGCCGCTCGATGTGGCGAGGTAGTTCTCGAGACACCGCCGCGTGCGCTCGGTGGACGCCTGATAGCTCTCGCCGCCCGGGAATGGATGGGTGACGGCCGACAGGCGGACGGCGTCGATCGCCCGTACCTCCACTCGCGTCAGCTGGCCGTAGTCGCACTCCCGCAGCCGGACGTCGCGGTGAACCCGGGCGCGATCGCCGAACGCCAGTTCCACCGTGCGCCACGCCCGCCGGAGATCAGACGTCAGGACGAGATCGATGTCCGATGGATCGTAGCGCCGGCCGAGCGCGATCGCCTGCTCGACACCGGCCGGTGAGAGGTCCACGTCGTAATGGCCGGACGCCAGTCCGGCCTCGTTGTCGAGGGACGTTGCGTGGGTTTCGAACCAGATCGTCTGCATGACGGACGCCGAAGACCAGGCACCGGGCCATAGCCGGAGGGCCCAGGCAAGAACTCCTGCAGTACCGCGCGAGGACCAGCCCGGGATACACTCTGCCGTCATGCCGCTGCCAACGCGGACTCTGAAGCGCGGCCGCCTGCGCGCAATCGTTCTGCTCCTCGTCGCTGCAGTCATCGGGGCCTGCAGCGGCGTGCGACCGGCCGCGACTCCTCCGACCACCGCCGCTGCCGCGACGCGCGGGAGCGGAGGCATCAACCAGCCCGGGCATCGGGACAAGCCGCACGTCGTTCTCGTCTCGTTCGATGGGTTTCGTGCAGACTACCTCGAGACGTTCGACCTGCCGAGCTTCCGTCGCGTGAAGCAGCGCGGCGCCGCGGCGCGCACGATGCGGCCGGTGTTCCCGTCGCTCACCTTCCCGAACCACTACTCGCTCGTCACCGGCCTTCGCCCCGAACGGCATGGGATCGTCGGCAATTCCTTCTACGATCCGGTTCGCGGGCAGAGCTACGCGCTGTCCGATCGTGACGCGGTCGGCGACGGCACATGGTATCGCGGCGAGCCGATCTGGGTGACGGCGGAGCGGCAGGGCATGGTGGCTGCCTGTTTCTTCTGGCCGGGATCGGAAGCGGCGATCGGGGGCATCCGGCCGACCTACTGGAAGCCGTACGACGGCGAGATCCCCAACGACGATCGCGTCAAGGCCGTTCTGGAGTGGCTGCGGCTGCCAGACGAGCGGCGCCCGCACCTGATCACGCTGTACTTCAGCGAGCTGGACTCGGCCTCGCACCGCAGTCCGCTGGGCTCGCCCGCGGTCGGTCAGGCCCTGCAGTCGCTGGATCGGACGCTCGGCGTGCTGCTCGACGGCATCGACGCGCTTGCGATCCGCGACCAGGTCTACCTGGTCCTGACATCCGACCATGGGATGGTCGAAACCGCCACATCGCAGGCGATCGCGCTCGACTCGCTCATCGACACGACGGATGTGCGGATGGGATTCGGCGGGCCCGTGGCCAGCCTGCATGTGGCCGGCGGCAGCACGGGGGCGACGCTCGTGCGGAACCAGATAAACTCCAGGCTGCAGCGCGGCCGGGCGTATCTGCGGCGCGAGGTTCCCGCCCGTTTCCACTATCGCGCAGACCCGAGGATTGGCGACGTGGTCGTGGTGATGGATGAGGGCTGGACGCTGCACGCGTCGCCTCCCGAAGCGCGGCCGGACCGGCCCCGGTGGGGGATGCACGGCTGGGACCCGGTGCTCCCGTCGATGGCGGCGCTGTTCCTGATCGCCGGGCCCGGCGTTCGCGCAGGCGTCACGATACCGGCGATCGACAACGTCGATGTGTACCCGCTGCTGACGGAGCTTCTCGGCCTCCGCGCGCCGGCCGATCTGGATGGACAGCCCGGCAGGATCCACCGTCAGGTGATGAGGTGAGTGCCTTCACCCGGCGATTCCGGACGGCTCTGCTCCCGGACGGCATTCGTATCCGGGCATTCGGAATGCGCGCCTTCATGCTGGTTGGCCTGACGCTGCTGCCCGCTCCCACGCCGGGCGCCGTGCAGCGGCCGACCGCGCCGGAGCTGGATCGCGCGGGCTGGAACGCCCTCGGCGCGAATCGGCTCGAGGAAGCGGCGGACGCGTTTCGTGAGGCGCTCCAGCTCGACGCGCGGAACGCACGGCTGTTGCTTGGCGCCGGGCT
>DATIEW010000018.1:0-19001 GCA_035455585.1 Vicinamibacterales bacterium
GTTCTTCGCGGCCTTGCTCATGTGGCCTCGGGATCAGACCGTGGAAAGATGATCTCGATGCAGGAGCCCCGGCCGACGGCACTGTCCACCAGACGCACATCGCCATTGAATCGACGCATGAACGTCCGGGACAGGAACAGCCCGAGCCCCGTTCCCCGCGGCTTCTGGGTGCGGAACGGCTCGAACAGGTGCTTCCGCACTTCAGGAGGGATACCAGACCCGTTGTCCCTGATCTGCAATCGCACATCGGACCCGACGCGGATCCGCACGACGATGCGTCCCCCAGGGCCCGTGAACGATTCGATGGCGTTGATCAGCACGTTCAGGACGACGTGCTGGACCACTTCGGTATTCGCAGTGACAACGGGAACCGGGCCGCTGCTCTCGATCTCGAGCTCGATACCGGCTTCGCGCGCGGTGGGCCGGGCCAGGGCCATGATGCTGCAGACCACCTGCTGCAGATCGATCGGTTCGATGGCCGGGGGAATGCCTCTCGCGAACCGAAGAAACCGATCGGTGATCGTGCGACAGCGTATCACCTGATCCCGGATGATGCCGGCGCTTTCTCTGACGTTGTCGAGGGTCCCGGCGTCGAGGTTCCCCTCGTGGTATCCCTCCAGCTGATCGAGAATCGCCTCCGAACAGGTGAGTGTGGTCGCCAGCGGCGTGTTCACCTCGTGCGACAGCCCTGAGGCCAGCACGCCGAGCGACGAGAGCCGCTCGATCTCCGCGAGACGCTCCTCTTCCCGCACACGTTCGCTGATGTCCCGCCAGACCTCGACGACCTGGGTCACGGTGCCGGCTTCGTCGAGGACCGGCGAGGCGTAGACCTCGTGAACGACCGCCGGGCCGTCACCGGACGACGAATGCCGGTAGGTGGCCCTCTGGAGCGTGCCCGTGGAGAGGCAGCGGGCGGTCGGGCAGTCCCGCTCCTCGCGGCAGGGGAGGGCATGTCCGATGGCGTCCCGGCAATTGCGGCCCCGGAGCCCTTCCGGATAGGCGCACAGCCGCTTCGCCAGGGATCGGTTCGCCGCGATCACTCGGAAATCCCGGTCGAGCACGACGAGCCCATCGTCGAGGCTGTTGAGGACGCCCGCGATCTGCTGCTCCCGCCCCTTGACCTCCTGAATCAGCTGCGACGTGGCGTCAGCCATGCTGTTGAAGTCCCGGCCGAGCGCCGAGATGACATCGCCGGCTCCCCCCTCGACCCGTTCGCCGAGCGCGCCGGCCGCAAAGGCGCGGGCCGCCCGACCCAGCCTCGCGAGACGCACGAGCACCGAATGACGGACGTGCAACCCGATCCCGCCTATCAACACCAGCGTCAGCAGGGCCGCGCCCATCGTCATCCGGCGAACGTCGCTGCGGACCTGCGCCTTGATCGGGGACAACGAGACATCCAGGATGAGCATGCCGTTCAGCTTCGTTGCGGGATCGTGACAGCTGTGGCACTCGCGCCGATTCTCGATAGGCAGGACGCTGCGAAGGATGTCGGTGCCGCCCTCGTCGAGCAGCACCCAGCGGTCGCGTTCCTGGACCGCCTTGTTGTGGCAGACGAGGCACGTCGGCGAATCCTGCGAGATTCGGGTGCCGATGTCCGGTTCCCGACTCGAAAAACGTACGACGCCCGAATGATCGATCACCATCGCCCGGCGCACCTCGGGCTGCCGGCCAAGTTCGCGGAAGATTTCGGTGAGCAGCTGCGGGTCCCGCTTCAACATCTGGTGGCGAAGGGCCGTCTCGAGGATGCGGTTTTCCAGCTCCGCGGCCGTCCGCCTCGCTGCCACGGTATGTTCGTACTGATAACGGGACAGCAGATACAGGCCACCGGTCAGCGGGATGATCACCAGAAGAGTGATCCCGACGGTCAAGCGCGCCGTGAGGCGATCCAACCACGGGAACCACCGGGTAGACATGTCGGCCCCGAGTCTTGTCTGTGCAGGTAAGGTGGATTCGACCAGTTACGCGGCACCGGTGTCAAGCGGGTTGTGAATCGCCGATCGTGGTCGCGGGAATCTGGGATCTGCGGCGACATTGCCGAGGAGTACGGGTTCGCGGCGCGTCACGTCGGAACGGGCCGCCGGGAGAGCTATGCGGCGGCCGCCATTTCCGAGATGGCGTTGACGAGTGTGTCCAGTTCCCTGGGCAGGATGAACACGTGCGGAGTGATGCGGCAGCCCTGCACGCCGTTGTTGTCGACGCCCACAGTCCAGATTCCGTACCCGTCGAGCAGCGTTTTGGCCATGTCGGCCGGCGGCATACCACGGATGCCGACGTTCGCGATGCCGCAGGTGCGCCGGGGGTCCGACGGTGAATTCATCACGACATTCTTCATACCGCGCACCTTCGCGGTCCAGTACTGCGTCAAGTGGCGCAGGCGGGCCTCCTTGCGCTCGGTGCCGATCATGTTATGGAAGTCGATTGCATCGGCGATGGTCAGGTCCGTGTGCACCGGGTGGGTGCCGGTGTGGTTCAACTTCATGACGTTGTCGTCGGCCGGGTTGGCCTCGTCGCCGTAGATCGGCCACAGTGCAGGAATGCGATCCTTCCGCGCGTACAGGAGGCCAGCGCCGAGCGGCGCGCCCAGCCACTTGTGGAGCGACGCGCCGTAATAGTCGCAGCCGAGGTCGGGGATCCTGAAGTCGAAGTGGGCAAAAGCGTGGGCGCCGTCCACCATTACCTGGACTCCGCGGGCGTGGGCCATGTCGGCGATTTTGCGCACCGGGAGGATGTGTCCGGTGATGTTGATCATGTGGCACACCATCAGGAGCCGCGTTCGCGGCGTGATGGCGTCGGCGTAGACCTGGACGACTGCCTCGTCGGACTTCGGGTCCCGCGGCACGGTGACGAGCTTGTTGACCATGCCGTAGCGGCGCGCCATGAGTCGGAACTGCGCCAGCATGTGGCCGTAGTCGTGGACGGCCATGACGGCTTCGTCACCGGGTTTCCAGTCGAAGCCGGAAATGACGGTGTCGAGCGACTCGGTGGTGTTGCGAGTGATGATGAGCTCGCCGGGTTCGCAGCCGGCCATGGCAGCGAGCTTGTCGCGCACGGCGGCCTTGTCGCGCACCCGTGTCGTTCGGAGGTAATAGGAGCCCTGGTAGTTCTGCTCGCGGACCCGGGCGATGAAAGCTTCGAGGACCGGCCCTGCCTGGATGCTGTAGTAGCCGTTCTCGAGGTTGATGTAGTCCGGCTTGAGGCGATACTTGACGCGTACGGTCTCCCAAAAGTCCTCGCGCTCGGCGAGTCGCGGGGCGGCAAGGGTCGCGAACTGGGCCCAGAGCCCGTCGCCGAGGAGGAGTCCGAGCCCGGCTGAGGCAGAGGTGCGGAGGAAGTCGCGCTTGTTCATCGGACTGTACCCGGGTCGCTGGCAGACGCGACTGAATGAGTCAATAGGAGTCCTCGCCAGACCCCACGATCGCCGATGCCAAGAGCGACGCGTGAGATCGTGTCATCGCTGCCGAGGATACCCGATTTCCCATGGTGGCGGCGTCAGCATCGCCATGAACAGGTCCTTCTTGTGCGCGTCGATGCCCACCTACGTGGCAACGTTCGTCATGATCGGCCCCCTTCGATGCGGCTCTGGCGCCCTCGGGCGCTAGCCCGCGAATCCGGTGGCTCTGACCACCGTGTTGAGTGCAGCAAGCACTACAACGTTACGATGGAGAGCCGGTCATTCCATGTTGTCTAGTTGTGGGTGAGCCGCACCCAGCGTGATTCCCGCCAGAAGAAGAGGAAGACCTCCTCGTTTCCTCCTGCGCGATCGGACGAGATGACCAGGCTGGCGCCGTCCGGCGACCAGGAACCGAGGATATCGTTGGAGGGACCGCTGATGAGCGGCTCCGGGCCAGAGCCGTCGCGGTTGACGACGAACACATCCACGTTGCCGTTGCGGCGCGACACGAACGCGACCCGCGTGCCGTCGGGAGACCACGCCGGCGCAAAGTCCGGGCCAGGCCGGTGCGTCAGGCGCGCCAGATTCGACCCATCGCGGTCCATTACGTAGAGTTCGCGGTCTCCATCCCGATCCGACCAGAAGGCTATGTGCGCGCCGTCCGGTGACCAGGCCGGCGAGAAATCAGCCGACGGGTGGTGCGTGAGGTTGCGGAGATGGCCGCCGTCGGCGTCCATCAGATAGATGTCCGGATTGCCATCGCGGGTCGACACGAACGCGATCGTCGCCCCGTCTGGCGACCAGCTCGGTTGGAGGTCGCCTCCGCGCTGGTTGGTGAGCCGGCGAACGGCCCGGGTGTCGAGACGCACCGTGTAGATCTCCTCATTGGACAGCCCGGCGATCCCTCTGGTGCGATCGACCAGGCCGTCGCGCATCGACGTGAACACCAGTGTCCGACCGTCGGGCGACCAGGCCGGGTCAGCGTCCCGGCCCGGATCGTTCGTGACCCGCTCGATCCCGGTCCCGTCCGGATTCATCACGTAGATCTCGGCGTTGCCGTCGCGAGTGGAGTAGAACGCGATGCGATCGCCCTGAGGAGACCACACGGGCGCGCTGTCGGCATCGGTCGGGATCGACCGGTTGAAGAATGCCGACGAGAGCGCGTACGCGATTCCCAGCACGAAGACCACCGCAATGAAGATCTTTGCCGGCCTCACCATGGCGGCCCGTCCTTTCTCTCGTGTCCAGACCCGAGCCGCTTCGAGCGACCGCCGTAACGGCACGCAGGACTGCGGTGCTGACCCGACAGTAGCGCTTGCGGTGCCCGCCGCGTTCGCGTGCAAGCCACCGCGCGGCGCATGCGGAACCTAGCGCTCCGCGGGATTCAATACGCGCCGACGGCAAGCACCGTTCCCTCGAAATCGAATGGCCGCCGGAGGGCATGCCGCCCGGCAGGCTCGACGTCGCGGTCCAGCAGGCCGCTGAAAAAGCCCGGCCTGATGGATGACGGGCGCCAAAGGCCCATCCGAATGCCGACTTCCTGTCTTCGTGCCAGTCACCGCAATTGACGCCACATCCGCTCGGCCTCCGGGTGGCCCGGTCGCCTCAGGAGCACCATGGCGTAGGCGTCACGTGCCCCGGCCTTGTCGCCCGTGGCGTACAGCGCACCGGCCAGCATCATCGCGCTGAAGTAGTCCTTGGAGTGGACCTCCACCGTCAGGCGAAGAAGCTCGATGGCCCCGGGCAGGTCGTTGCGATTGGCCAGGACGTAGGCCAGCAGGCACGCTGGCATGGGCTCGAACGGGATTCCGTCACGTCCGGCACGCCGCCAGTTACTCACGTACACTCGCCCGGCGGCCACTCCGTCGGTCATCACGGTCCGCACGAAGGTGTCGGTGCGGTCGTTCGCGGCGAACACGTCGGCGAGCAGCGCGTCGAGGGCCGCACGGTCGAAATAGCGCCCCCGGCTCACGACGCCCCGGATCGTCCGCAGGTTGCCGACGCCCTCAAGGGGATTTGCGCCCAGCAGGACAAGGTCTGCTCGTCGCCCGATGGCCACGGTTCCAAATGGGGCGGCCGGCTCCAGGAAGGTGCCCGGCTGGCGCGTTGCCGTGGCGAGCGCCCGGACTGGTGGCAGGCCGGCCTCAACGAGAAGTTCCAGCTCCCGCACGAGGTCCTCGCCGGGCACGATGCCCGGCAGGAGGCCGGCGTCTGTGCCGGCCAACAGCGGCACACCGGCCTCGTCGAGCGCGCGAGCGATGCGCTGTTGGAAGGGCAGGGCGCGGCGATAGGTCTCCGGCCCTCGCTCCATGAAGGTCGCGCGCCGGTACTCGTTGAAGTCGGGTTCCCACATCAGGCGGCGCGCCGGGTCGACCAGGCGGCGTCCCGGCCGGTCGAGCAGACCATCAAGGCCTGGAGAGACGGTCCGCGCAATCATCTCGTAGGTCAACAGCGTCGTGCTGACCGCAATGCCCTCGCGCGCGACAATCGCCACCGCCGCGTCGATGCCGGCATCGTTGATGGTCCGGTCGAAGTGCTTCGTGTAGAACTCCTCGATGTGTGCGATGGACTGGCCTGCCGCGCCGACTCCCTGGAGTCCAGCTGACCGCGGAAGGTGCCCGATCAGGCGGGCGCCTCTTGCGTGGGCCTCGTCGACGATTGCCTCGTAGATCTCCCGCGAGAACCCGCTCCACGGCTTGATAAAGTCGTAGCCTCCGGCCGCCTGTGTGGCGACAACGCGCCTGGCGTCGGTCACGCTCGCGACGGTGCGCTCGGTGTCGATGGCCGGGTGCGCCGAGTCTTTCAGTTGAGCTCCCGTCGTGTAGATAGTGGGCCCGACGCGGCGACCCGCCCGGACGTCTGCGCGCAGGTCGAGGTGAAACGGTGAACCGGCCTGATTCAGCACGCTCGTGATCCCGTGAGCCAGCAGCACCGACAGGTCGCGCGGTTCGTAGATGTGAACGTGCGAGTCGATCAGCCCCGGGATCACATACAGTCCCCGGCCGTCGATCTGCCGCGCGCCGGCCGGCACCGAGATGCTGGTGCGAGGTCCGACCGCCGCGATGGTGTCGCCCCTGATCAGCACGGTGTGGTCGACCAGCGGTTCGCCATCACTCGTCATGGTGACCACGGCGGCGCCTTCGATGGCGACGACCGGCTCCTGGCCGGCCGGAGGCGCCAGCAGCAGCGCCGGGGCGAGCCAGGCCGCGAGCATACGTGGGCTCATGCGGTTCCCCTTTCGAATCGTCGGGCGCGATGCCCTGTCGATAGGATTGGATAGCCGGCAAAACGGTTGCACGGTGTGTGCAACCGAACGGCCGGCTGCGCGATCCTATTGAGAGCGCGGGCCAGGGACTCGTGGCGAGGCAGAGGCATGGACAACGGACTGTTCTTCGAGGCGCTCAGCGTCGTGTGGGTCTTCGGATTCGTCATCGTACTGCTGGTGGCGTGGCACCTCCGGCAACGGCGTCAGATCGAGAGGCTCAACATGATCCACGCGGAAAGGATGAAGGCAATGGAGAAGGGCATTCCCCTCCCGGAACTGGTGACGCCCGACGACGACGGAGGGTCCGGGTTCGGCGTCTCGCTCAGGGCGGCTGCCTGGAACCCGCGCTGGCCGCTCGGTGTCGGCGCACTGCTCGTGATGGGAGGGCTCGGGACCTCGGTCGCGTTCCGTCTGTCGTCCGTCGACTTCCACAGAGAGCTGTGGCCGTTCGGGCTGATAGGCGTCTTCCTCGGAGTCGGGATGTTCTTCTACTACGCCCTCACGAAGCCGCCGTCCTCTCGGGGCTGATGGCGATTCGGCCCCGGCCGAGTGTATGGACGACGCCGATCTGGTCCGCACGTTCCAGCGTACGGGCGACGCGTCGTCGTTCGCCGCACTCGTCCGGCGCCACGAGCGTACCGTCTTCCGTGTTGTGCTGTCGGTGCTCGGTCCCGGACAACACGCCGCGGCCGAGGACCTGACGCAGGATGTGTTCGTCAAGGTGTACCGGCGTGTGGGCCAGTTTCGCGGGGACGCCAGATTCAGCTCCTGGCTCTACCGGATCGCCTACAACGAGGCGGTGCAGTACAGATCGTCCCGTCCGTTCCGGACGGAGTCGCTACCGGAGGAGGTCATGGCCCTCGTGCCCACCGAACGCCCGCAGGACGACCCGTTCCGGGCCGCGACCGACGAACGCCGTGCGGCGCTCGTCGAGGAGTGCCTGTCTCGCCTGCCCGACCTCTACCGCTCGGTGCTGCACCTGCATTACTGGATGGGGATGACCGTCGCCGAGATCAGTGACGCGATGTCGGCCCCGCCCGGCACCATCAAGTCGTATCTGCATCGCGCGCGGGCGCGCCTGCACGTCCTGCTCCGCGAGAAAGGAATCGCCGATGCCTGAACCGCTCGTGGATTGCAGCCGATTCCGGGACTGGTTGTCGCCCGACGGACAGAATACCGGTGGTGCCGGCTGGACGTCGCACCTCGACACCTGCGCCGACTGTCGGGCGCAGTGGCTCACCCACGAAGTCCTGTCGGCATCGCTGGGGCGGCTCGACGCCCCCAGTCCGTCACCCGTGCCTTCCGATGTCCTGAACCGTCGTCTCGAGGCGGCGCTCCCGAGGCGGCCGCTCACGGGCTGGCGCCGGGCGGCGCTCCTCGGCTACGCCGGAGGCAGCGGTGCGGCGCTCACCCGGCTCATGCGCGACGTTCCGGTGCCCGTCGTTACGCTGGCGTCGCCCTGGGACGCCGTCGCAATCCTCGCGGCGGTGCCCGTGACGCTGATGGTGGCGCTCGTCGCGTCGCGATGGCTGCCGGTACGCGGCCGGGTCGCGCCGCCTCCGCATCTGCTTCCAGGGCCGTAGGATCAACTACCCCCGGGGGGGAGCCGATGGGCCGGTGCGTGGGTTAGAGAGGGGCGCTTGAACGAGTTCGAATCCCTGCCTCCCCGCCAGCTGACCTGCTGAATCGAACGTGCTTTCAGAGCGCCGATCCCTTCTTCTCCGGAATGTCGCCCGGCACGATCGCGTACGCCGTGCACACCCGCGGCCGACCGGGATTTGGGGCCTTGCGGAACGCCGCTATTCCTATTAGAGTATAGTCTTCCATTTTGGGAATATACATGGCACGATCCACCCGGAGCCCCGACGACTTCCTGCCGATGAAGCCGACGCCCTATCTCATCCTGCTCGCGCTGGCGGAAGGCAGCCGGCACGGATACGCACTGATGAAGGAAATCGACCGGCTGACGGACCACAAGGTGCGATTGAACCCGGGCCCGCTGTACAGGGCGCTCGATTCCTGCGTTGAGTTGGGCCTGATCGAGATTGCCGACGAACGGCCCGAGCCGGTGCTCGACGACGAGCGGCGTGTGTACTACCGACTGACCCGGGTCGGTCGATCGGTGCTCGGCGCCGAAACGGACCGGTTGGGCCGGCTCGTCGCCGGCGCGAGGCGGCTTGGCGTGGCCGGCCGCGAGGGCACGCGATGAAGCCGCGCAGGAGGCCACCGCTCGTGCAGCGCGCGATCGTGGCCCTGTTCCCGCCGCGATTCCGGAAGCTGTACGGCGGTCAGATTCTGCAGTTCGCCCGGGATGCGCGCGCCGACGGAAGGTCCACATCGTTCGTGAGCCTGTTGGGCGCGGTCGTCGCAGCCTGGGCCGCCGAGGCGCGGCGCCTGGTGGGCGGCCGTCGGCCCGGCCTCGAGCATCGGGCGGCCCGGTCGCGCTGGTTCGCCACGTCGGTGCAGGACGTCCGGGGCGCCGCTCGCTACCTCCGGCGGCAGCCACTACTCGCGCTGCTCGTCGCGCCCACCCTCGCGCTGGCCATCGGTGCCGCGGCCGGCACCGGTGCGGTCGTCGAATCCGTCCTGCTGCGGCCGCTCCCGTTTCCCGACTCCGACCGTCTGGTCATGGTGTGGGACCAGTTCCGTGGGATCAACGATGACGAGGTCGAGCTGACCGCGGACCAGTATCAGACCTATCGGCAGGACCCGCTGTTCGAAGCCGTGGCCGCGTACCGGCGCTACAACTGGAACCTGACTACAGGCGCCGATCCGGAACCGGTGACGGGCGTCTCCGCCACCGGCAGCCTGTTCGGCGTGCTCCGGAGAGCGCCCGCGCTCGGCCGAGGGTTCTCGCCGAGCGAAGACCTGCCTGGCGGCCCCCGGGTTGCGGTGATCAGCGACGGCCTGTGGTCGCGACGCTTCGGCGGGCGCGCGAGCGCGCTCGGCGAGTCGGTGGCGCTCGACGGCGAGCCGTACACGATCGTCGGCGTCATGCCTCGAGGCTTCGGGTTCCCGGCAGAGGGCGTGGACGTCTGGGTGCCGGCCCGGCTCGGCGACACCGGAGGCAGCCAGCGGATATTCGAGATCGTGGCCCGCCTGCGCGACGACGTCACGAGTGCCGACACGGCATCGTGGGCGTCCCGCATGACCGGGCACTTCGTCGATGCATTCGGCATCCCCGCAGACTACGCGGCCATGTACGCGGTTCGTATCGTGTCGCTGCACGAACAGGTCGTGGGGCGCGTACGGCCGGCGCTGCTGGCGTTCTTCGGCTCGGTGTGTCTGCTCCTCCTGATCGCGGCCGCGAACGTCGCCGGCCTGACGGTCTTGCGGAACGACGCGCGTCGCCACGAGTTCGCCGTGCGCGCCTCGATGGGCGCCGGCCGCGCCCGCATCGTCCGCCAGGTGCTGACCGAAAACACGCTGCTGTCCGTCGTGGGCGGTGTTCTCGGACTGGGACTCGCGTGGCTCCTGCTTCACGTGCTGCCTGCGCTCGACGTCTCGCTTCCGCGCGCCACGGACGTCGGTCTCTCGGCGACGACGATCGTCGTGACCGTGCTCGGCTCGGCGGTCATCGGGGCGATGTTCGGCGCGGTGCCCGCCTGGCGGGTCACGGGATGCGACTTGCGGGGTGTGCTGACCGAGGGTGGCCCGGCCGGCCGCGGTACAGGCGGCCAGCGTCCGTACCGCGGCCTGCTCGTCGTCGTCGAGATCGCGCTTGCCACGGTGCTGCTCGTCGGCGCGGGTCTGCTCGTCCGGAGCTTCATCAACCTGCAGCAGGTGGACCTGGGCTTCCGGCCAGACGGAGTGCTGGCGGCCGACCTGTATCTGCCCGCCAGCCGGTTCCCGACCGGCGACGATCGCGTCCGGTTCGTCGACGAAGCGCTCCGGGCGGTCGTCGCGCTGCCGGGCGTGGAGTCTGCCGCCATCGTCTCCGGTCTGCCCCTTCGATCGCCGGGCCAGAGGGACTCGCTGACCATCGAACACCGGCAGAAGCCGGCGGGCGAGCCCCCGATTCACGTGGAGCTGCAGCTCGTCAGTGCCGGGTACTTCACGACGCTCGCGCACGACCTGCGGTCCGGCCGGCTGTTCACGTCGAACGATACGGCCGCAACCGAGCCGGTCGCCATTGTCACGGAGACCCTGGCGAGACGATTCTGGCCTGACGGAGCGGCCATGGGCCGGCGGGTCGCGCTGGCCGGCACACGGCCGCGGCGGTGGCTGACCATCGTCGGGGTCGTCGGTGACGTGCGGGCACAGAACGTCGCGGGACCGCCGGCTGATGCACTTTTCGTCCCGTATGTGCAGGCCGCGTCGAGCGAACGGTCGCTGCCACGACGGATCACGCTGGCCGTCCGGGGCGCCGGCTCCGGGGGCGACCTCGTGGGGATCGTCAGCCGGGCGATTCGAGGGGTCGATTCCGGCACGGCGCTGGCGGACGTCGCGCTCATGCGGGCCGTCGTCGACCATGCGCTCGCCCGGCCGCGCCTGGCCTCCTGGCTGGTCGGCGCATTCGCCGCCGTGGCGGTACTGCTGTCTGCGCTGGGAGTTTACGGCGTGGTGTCGCACACGGCCGCCACGCGGACCCGCGAGATCGGCATCCGCGTGGCCCTCGGTGCCCGCCCGCGGTCGGTTCTCCGTGCCGTCACCGCACGGGCGGCGTGGCTGGGCGCCAGCGGCCTTGTGCTCGGCGTCGTCGCAGGCGCCGCGGCCGGGCCCGTGCTGTCGAGATTCCTCTTCGGTATCAGCGCGTTCGACGGTACCACGCTGGTGGTGGCCACAGCCGCGCTCATGGGCGTCGTCGCGCTGGCAGCATTCGTTCCGGCCAGGCGCGCCTGTCGAATCGATCCCGTCCGTGCGATGCGGCATGACGGGTAATGCCCGAAGGAGCCTGAGATGTCCTGTCAATCGTGGTGGGCAGTCATACTGTGCATCGCGGCTTCGCTGTCCGCGATGGGCTCGGCCGCGGGCCAGCCTCCGGTCAGCAATCGCGATGCCCGCTTCTCGCCGGACGGAGCACGGATCCTCTTCCTGACCAACCGCGACGGCAATCCGGAGCTGTACGCAGTCGATGCCGACGGAGCCGGCCCGGTCAACCTGACTCGCCATCAGGCACTCGACATCGGTGGAAGCTGGTCGCCGGCAGGCGACCGGATCGCGTTCGTCTCGAGCAGGTCGGGCAGCACGGAGCTGTTCGTCATGCGCGCCGATGGCACCGACCAGCGGCAGTTGACGAAAGATGCGGGCGCCAGCACCGCGCCCGTCGCCTGGTCGCCCGACGGGCGTCGCATCGCATACAGCTCCGGTCCGCACCGGGACTCCGACATCTACGTGATCGACGCCGACGGATCAGGCCGGCGTCGTCTGACGACCGAGCCGGGTCTCGACGCGAGCCCCGCGTGGTCACCCGACGGCTCGCGGATTGCCTACGTCGCCAGCCGTGGCGGCAACGTCGACGTTTACGTCATGAACCCCGACGGTGCGGCCCGCACGCGACTCACGACCCACCCAGAGGAGGACAGCCGGCCGCAGTGGTCGCCTGACGGGCGGCGAATCGTCTTCGACTCGAATCGCGCTGGCAACTTCGAGATCTACGTCATGCAGGTCGACGGATCCGAAGTCCGACGGCTGACCCACCACCCCGCAGCTGACCTTGCCCCGTCCTGGTCGCCCGATGGGCGGCGCATCGTATTCGCGTCGAGGCGCGGAGGACAAGGGGACGATCTCTACGTCATGTCGGCCGACGGCAGCGACATCCGGCGCCTGACGACGGGTGACCCTCAATGACGATGGGCCCGTTCCGGGGGCAGTGGAGCACAATGCTCAAGCCGTGGCGGGGCTGGTGGGGTCGAGTTTGCCGTCCTTCCACGTGCCGGAAGCTGCAACGACGAGCCGCCTCCCCGGGGCGACCAGGTGCGTCGCATCGGATGGCCTGATTCTGACCGTGAAAGAGGCGTCGCCGCGCTAGTCGTCGGCTCGCAGAGCGCCCATCGGATTCATGCGCGCGGTTCGGACGACGGGCGTGACCACGGCCGCAAGCACTACGGCCGCGGTGATCAGTGGTCCCGCGGCCACGGAGAGCGGATCCGACGCGGCGAGCCCGTGGAGCAGCGATCCGAGCAGGTGCCCGGCCCAGACCGCGCCGAGCGCGCCGACCGAGCCGCCCAGAGCGGCGATGGCCAGACCCCGGCGGGCGACCAGCCGCCCGATCTGTGCGGGCGTCGCACCGAGCGCCACGCGAACGCCCAGTTCACGTTGTCGATCGGCGATGACGCGCGCCACCACCGCGTGGGCACCGAACGCCACGAGCAGCAGGCCCATGCCGCCGAACGCCACCAGCACCCGCCGAAGAAACGACTCGACACCGAGGCTCCGCGCGAGGGGCGCGTCGAGCCCGCCGACGCCGAACACCGGCACCGACGGGTCCACCGACGCGACGGCCTCCTTGATCGCCCGCGCGATAGCCCCGGGCGCCGAAGGACCCGAGACGAAGACAAGGCCTGACGTCCAGGCTGCCTGCGAGGCCGGCAGAAAGATGTCGAGGCCCGGGTCGGACTCGAGGTCGAACGCGATCGGATTGACGACCCCGATAACCGTGCGCGCGCCGTCGAGCGACCCATCGGCCGTGAAGACCTCCAGAGTTCGGCCGATCGGGCTTGCGCCCGGCCAGAGCCTTGCCGCCAGCGGTGAGCTGACGATCGCGACGAGCGACGTCGTCGGACCGTCGGACGCGTCGAACGCCCTGCCGTTCGCGACGTGCGCGCCGATCGTCGCGAACAGCCCCGGCGTTGCGAAGTGGACGCCCACGGTCGGCCGATTCGATGAATCGAGCGCGCGGCCGTCGACGGCCTCGACGTTCGACCGGCGGCACCGGCCCTCACCCGGTGCACAGCTCGCGGCAGCCGTCTGTACGACGCCCGGTGTGCGCTGGAGGCGGGCCACGACGTCCTCGAAGAACGCGGAGGCCCGACCCGTATCGAAAGTCTCTGGGAGGTTGATGCGGCCCATCGTGACGCCGCGATACTCGTAGCCGCGGTCGGCAGATAGCAGTTCCGATGCACTCCGGGCGAGGAGCACGCCGGCCCCGACCGCCGCACAGGCCAGCGCGGCCTGCACGGTCACGAGCGCGGCCTGCACGGGCGTCACACCGGCTCGGCCGCGTGGCGTGCTCCGCTGCCTGCGCATTGCCGGCTGCAGGCGCATCCGCCGCACGCCGAGGAGGAGACCAGCGGCAAGCGGGAGGCAGGCCAGGACCGCGAGCCCGCCGACGCCAAGCACGGTCGCGACATCGAGGGTTCTTGCCGCCGGCGTGAGCACCTGCGACGTCACGATGCCGAAACCCGTCGGCACCGGCTGGATCCCGTTGAGTACCGCCAGGAAGATCGGCCGGAGTGCCAGCGCGCCCGTCGTGCCCGTGATCGCGATGCCACCCGCCTCCCGTACGGCCAGCCTCGCCAAGTGTCGTGGTCCGGCCCCGAGTGCCAGCCTGATCGCCAGTTCGGATCGCCGCGCGTCGACCCGCATCAGGTGCAGGCTGGTGACGTTGACAACGACGACCGTCAGCAGCGCGATCACCGCGAGACCGAGCACGTTCGCGAACCGGTGCACGGTCCGCGGCGATCGGGCCTCGGCGAGCGATGCGATCGTCAACCGCGTGTCTGGTCCGACGATGGCTTCGCCGCGGGGGATCTGGAGGATGGCGCGTCGCGCCTCGGCGGCAAAGCGCTCACCCGCTTCCGCCGGCGAGACTCCCGGCGCCAGCCGCGCCACCACCTCGAACCAGCGCGACGTCGGCCGCTCGGGGCCGGTGTCTCCCAGGAGCCACCGGGCGCTGCCAAGCGGCGCCCACAGATCGGTGCGGCCGATCAGGCCGCCGAAACCGGCCGGCATGACGCCGAGGATCTCGAGCGGGCGGGCGTCCACGACGATCCGCCTGCCGAGCACCGCCATGTCGCGTCCGAACCAGCGCGTCCACAGCCTGTCGCTGACAAGGACGACGGGCGCCCGACCGCCACGTGCGTCCTCGGTCCGGTCGAACGGGCGGCCGAGCGCGGGCCGCACGCCCAGCAGTTCGAAGTAGTCGGCCGACACGGATTCGAGCCGCACGACCTCTGCGAGTCTCGCACCGGCCCCGTCGTCGGTCAGCGTCGCGGCACGCTCCTGGATGCCGGTCAGGCGATCGAAGACTGTGGTCGTCTGCGAGACGGCCTCCAGCATTCCAGGGGACCATGACGGCCCACCAACCCGCGCAACGACCAGTCGCGGGCCGTCCGGATACGGCAACCCCGCCGGAGTCAGGGCTTTGAGGACGGTGATGAGGCTGGCTGCCGCGCCCAGTCCCACGGCGAGCAGCACGGCGGTCACAACGGTCGTGCGGTGGGGCAGGTGGCGCATGCCTGCTCAGACGGAGGCGCCAGCCGCGACGTTGCAGATAGCCAGCTGACCTGGTTGGCGAGTTGGCAGTCACGCAACTGGGCGGACCTGCGCAGACCGTCGACACCCACCTCGAGAGCCCAGCGATTGGGTGGCAAGCGCACGTACTCGCGCCCGGTCGAACGCGCGCCGGATGGCCAGCGGGTGAAGTTCATCACGCAACACACATTCCGACCGATCCGGCTCCGACCATGCGTAGTGGGATGTGTGGGTCCAGACGTTCCCGGAAGCCGCCGGACGATGGAAGGTCTCGGCGGGTCATCGCTGTCGCATTGCCGGATTGATCAAGCAAGGGAAGGCGCAAATCCCGTGCTCTTGACATATGTGCTGCGCTGCGCTAGTTATATATATGCTGCGGCGCAGTAGTAATCGATGCGGCATGGTTTGCCGAGCGGACAGAGACAATGAGCGATTCGCTGGGGCGCTTCGAGGAGCTGATCTTGCTGGCGTTGTTGCGGCTTGGGCCCGAGGCCTACGGGCTCGCCGTCCGGCGTGAGCTCGAGGACCGCACCGGGCGTGATGTCTCGACCGGGGCGCTGTACACCGCTCTCAAGCGGCTCGAGTGGCGCGGCTTGGTGTCATCGCGTGTCGGAGAGCCTACCGCCGAACGCGGTGGACGTCGCAGGAGGCACTACCGCCTCGAGGCGTCCGGTGTCCTGGCGCTGCGCAACTCGTACTACGACTACGCCAAGATGTCGGAAGGATTGGGCCCGAAGATCCTTGAAGCCGTGGCCCGCATCGACGGGGGAGCCGAAAGATGAGCCGTGGCACGCCGCCGCGGTTGCCGTCGTTGATGCTGCGCGTTGCACTCGATCCCGATATCGCCGAGTTCGTCCTGGGCGACCTCGACGAAGAGTTCCTCGAGCGGGCTGCGCAGATGGGGCGCCCCCGCGCGCGTCGCTGGTATTGGAAGCAGGCCGTCACATCTGCCATACGTGGCTGCCGTCTGGCCCGTGGGACACGCCGGCCGCCGCGTCCCGCTTCACGTGAGAAGAGGTTCGTCATGCCAATCCAGGACGTGATCTACGGTCTCAGGTCCTTCGCCCGTCGGCCTGGCTTCACCTCGCTGGTGATCTTCATCCTGGCGTTGGGCATCTCGTTCGTGACGGTCGTCGCGGGCCTGGCGCACTCGATCTTCTGGGGCTCGGTACCCTATCGAGAGCCCGAGCGCATCGTGATGCTGTGGAGAAAAGGCCCGGAGCCGATCCATCTACGGGAGGCCACGTCCTACGTCAACATTCGAGACTGGGCCGAGGGCGGCGCAGGGGTTTTCGACGGCGTGGCGGCCTACACGATAGGCACCTCGTCGATTCAGAGGACGGAGGGCGCCGTGCGTGTCATGGTGACGCGCGTCGATCCGTACTTCTTCGAGGCGCTCGATGTCGACATGGCCGTGGGGCGCCCCCTGATCGAAGCCGACACCCGGCCGTCCGCAGACGACGAGATCGTTGTTCTCAGTTACGGCATCTGGCAGTCCGTGTTCGGCGGGGATCCCGACATCGAGGGGAAGTCGATCGATCTGGGAGGACGGCCGTACACCGTGGTTGGGGTCATGGCGCCCAGGACCCGCTGGCTGCTTCACGAACCGCTCGACGTGGTCGTGCCGATCAGGCCGACATCGGGGATGTATCAGAACCGGCGGGCCAACATGCTCATCGCCGTGGGACGACTCAGAGAAGGCGTCACGGTCGAACAGGCGCAGGCGCGCATGCGGGTAGTGTCGCTTGCGCTCCAGGAGGAGTACCCCGACGCGAACGCCGGCATCGAGGCGGACGTCACATCGTTTGCCGACCTGCGCGGAGACTTCGGCAGGTTGAACGAGGTCGTCACGGTGCTCGGGATCGCGGCCGGACTGGTCTTCCTGTTGAGCTGCATCAGCGTCACACTGCTGCTGTTGGCACGCTTCGTCGAGCGGTCGCGGGAGTTCGCGGTGCGCATGGCCCTGGGAGCCACTCCTCGCAGGTTCGTCTACCAGACGCTGGCCGAGGGCGTGTCCATCACCCTGGTGGCCGGCGCGGTCGGTTTGGGGCTGGCCTATGCCGGGATCAAGCTCGTCTTCGCGGGCAATCCCCTGAACATGTACAGCTTCACCGACGTGAGGGTACACGGCAGCGTGTTTCTGCTGGCGCTGTTGCTAGCCCTGGCCACGACGCTGCTCTTCGGGATCGTCGCCATGCTGCGCCGCACCAGGAGCAACTTCCACGACACGCTGCGGCCGGCTGGTGTGGGCGGCGGCAGCCGGGAGCGCAACTGGTTGCGACGAGGTCTCGTCATCATGCAGGTCGCCGTGAGCGTGGCGGTCCTGGCCGGAGCTGGCCTGGTCGGGCGAAGCCTCTACGTGTTCACCCACACGGACTACGGCTTCGATACCGACCACCTGGTCTACGTGCGCCTGTTGCTCGACGGTCCGCAGTACGATGCGGACCGGCTCCGCGTCGCCTACCGAGAATTGGAGGGACGCCTCGCGGCACTTCCGGACGTTTCCGACTTCGGCCTGTGGGGTCCGGGCCTGCCCGGGTCCAGCACGAGCTTCCGTACGCTCGTACCGGAGGGCCGAGAGACGGACCCGTCGTTCGCCGGACTGCACACCTGGTTCCACTTCGTAATGCCCGGGTCCATGGAGCGCCTGGGGCTACGGCTCCTCGAGGGGCGCATGTTCGACGAGACGGACCACGCTGGCGCTCTTCCCAGCATGGTCCTCAGCCAATCCGCCGCCAGGGCACTGTGGCCGGGGGAACGCGCGGTCGGCAAGCGCGTGGTCGACCAGGGCGGCGGCTGGCGCACCGTCGTAGGCGTCGTGTCCGATGCGCGTATGCGGGGCATGGGCAGGATCCACAGCGAGATGCTCAGGGACTCGTACATCACCCTGGATCAGAGTCCCTCGCCGCGAACCAACATCTTCTTGCGGGCCACCGGCAGCAGGGCCGCCGTGGTCAACATGGTGCGCAATGTCGTCAGGGAGATCGACCCGACACGTGCGCTCTTCGAGGTCTCCACCATGGATGAGAGCATGGCGGAGGACAGGCGGGAGATGGGCTTCATCACCACGCTCATGGCGCTCTTCGCCGTGACCACGGCCATCCTGACGACCGTGACCGTCTACAGCGCCATGTCCTATGCGACGAGTCGCCGCACACACGAGATCGGCGTGCGCGTGGCACTGGGAGGCACGAAAGCCCACGTCGTCGGGCTCGTGCTGAACCGGGCCGTGCTCGACATGGCCCTCGGCCTCACGGTCGGGGGAGTGAGTGCCCTGGCGCTAAGCCGAGTCATGTCGGGCCTGCTCTACGGCGTCACACCCACCGACCCGGTCGCGTTCATCTTGATCGGCCCCGCGCTGACGGCAATCGCCTTAGTCGCGGCCTTCGTGCCCGTCCGAAGAGCGTTGGCCGTCGACCCCGCAGAAGCCCTGCGCAACCATTAGGGTCCCAACTGCGGCATGACGTGTCAGGGAGATCAAGGGGGACACCCCAGGAGGGGCTGAGAACGCAGGAGCGTTCCCTTAGCGGTGAGGACGCCCGCGTCATCGCGAAGGTGAGCCGGCGCCGCGCTCAACGCGATCCGGGTTCCTCGGACAGCGGCAGAATCTCGAGCTTGGCAGCCCGATTCTGGGCCTGGAGCCGTCCGCCGTCGAACACGATCGCCAGAGCGGCCGCGCAGACAGCCAGACGCGCTGTTTGAACACACCCTCATGCGAGCCTCTCCACGAAGACCTGTTTGGACCTGCCGGTTCAAGCCACCCCGGGTCCGACTCGGGACGTGTGCACACCACTTCGTGCCACCGATGTTGTCCCCGCTCCCTCGGTCGCTGACGATGAGCCACATTGATGAGCGGAGGCCGTGGGCATGAAGAAGGTGGGGCGCATCGTCGGGTACTGGGTGCTGCCGACGCTGATGGGAGTGCTGTTC
>DATIEW010000019.1:0-7573 GCA_035455585.1 Vicinamibacterales bacterium
AGAAACCGCGCCTCGTCCGCCGGGCGATGGTAGCGCTCGTGCAGACCCGTGAAGAAGCCGATCGTCAGGATGCCGCGCTCGAGAAAGGGTCCAGCGTCGGTACGCGGGTAGAAGAACTCGCTCGTGGGTGTATCGTACGCACGATTGAAGCTCAGGTTCAGATAGTCGCGGTTGACGTGTTCGATGAGCGAGTGCGCCTGCCTGCTCAGCACGCCCGGACCCACCAGGTACACCTCTCGGGTGCCCGTGACGGTCTTGGAATCGGCATCGGGAGACCCCGGCGCACGGCTGGCGCCGATCATGTCGATGTTGAAATGTGCGACGATGTTCTCGAGCGGCACCGGCGGCTTGCCGACGAACTGCCGCGTTCCCCACAAGCCCTGCTCCTCGCCGCTGTCCCAGATGAAGATGATCGAGCGCCTGGGCCGGGGGCCGCGCATCATCTGTTCCGCGATCGCCAGGTTCGCGGCGCTGCCCGTGGCGTTGTCGTCCGCCGAGTTGTAGATGTCGTCGCCGTCCACGCTGCGGGTGCCGACCGCTCCATCCAGATGTGAGGCGACCGTGACGTACTCAGCCTTGAGGACAGGGTCGCTCCCCTCGATGACGGCCACGACGTTGTACGGTCGATGCACGATAGTGGTGGCCGGCACATGGACGGTCACGGACTTGACGAGCTGAAACGATGGCGGGTAGTCGCCCGCATCGCCCTGCGCGACGAGCTCAGGACCCGCCAGACGCTCGCCGGCGAGCAGCGCTTCCGTCACCGTGGGCGCGACGAGCACGGACGTGACAGGCGTCGCGGCGTAGGCCGACGGCACCGGCGGCTCGAGCTCGCGCCGGACCAGATTGCCCGTGCGCATCCCGTTCCACCCCTTCAGCGCGCTCGTCTGCGCGATGAAGATGATGCCGGCCGCACCCCTGCGTGCGGCTTCGACGAGCGGCGTGTTCGCGCCGACCGCGACCCTGCCGATCTGCCGGATCTCGACGCCCTTCGGCAGCGCGCGGGGGCCGTGTGCCAGCAAGATCTTGCCGCGCACGTCGAGGCCGGCGTACGGATCGATGCCGCGGTCCGGGACCGTCCAGCCATGGCCTACGTACACCAGAGGCAGCTCGCCCGACAGCGGACCCGCATAGGACCGCATGACGAAGTCGTCCCCGAAACGGAACCGACGGCCCCCGACGTCGATGTAGGCGGCCGCCGTGTTGACACGCGTTTCGTGCATCGCGTACTGCTGGAAGAATGTCCCCCTGTCCCCCAACGGCCGGACCCCCGCCTGTTCGAGCCGGCTCGAGATGTACACCGCCGCTGTGTCGAAGCCCGGTGAGGGTGTGTTCCGGCCGGCCAGGGCGTCGGAAGCCAGGAACTCGAGGTCGCGCGCAAGCCGATCCGCCGTGATCCTGTCGGCCGCGGCCCGCACGCCGTCGGGTATCGTGATGGATTGCGTACCGGACTGTGAGCCGGCAACCAGGAGCGCCAGGACGAGCAGCAGGACAGGCATGATGGTGACCTGATTCTTGGTTGCGGCGGAGATGGAGTCAAGCTCGCCGGGGTACTTCGTCCCCCGCCTCCGCTGAAGCTTCGGCGAGGCTCGCCGACCCGACTTCGCTCTTCGAGCTTCGTCGAAGTCTCGCCGTAGCGCTCCGCGCGGAGGCGGAAGCGCCTAACGGCGCGAAGGCGGCTCACGTGGCTCGCCTCGCTGCGCTCGCTCGCCGCTGCAACGTCCCGGCGGTCGGCGATTCATTCATATGCCCTCAGCATCCCACGTTCGGCGATAATGCCAGGCGGGAGCAGCATCACATGAGCGCGCGTGACGTCATCACGAATCTGAGGGAACTCGCCGAGCGGACAGGAACGGCCGATGGAGCGCAGCGCGTCGCGTGGACTCCTGTCTGGCGCGAGGCGCGAAACTGGTTTGCAGGAAAGCTGTCGTCGATCGGCCTGCGCCCGTCGACCGACTCGGCCGGCAACGACTGGATCACGCTTCCGGGCGAGTCCGAACGGACGGTGATCATCGGCGGCCATCTCGATTCCGTGCCCAACGGAGGCTGGCTCGACGGCGCGCTCGGTGTGCTGTCCGGCTTCGAGGCGCTCCGCATGTTCGGCGGAACGCGACCGCCCGTCACATTGAAGCTCGTCGACTGGGCCGACGAGGAAGGCGCGCGGTTCGGCCGGAGCCTGCTGGGATCCTCGGCGGCTGGCGGCAGCCTGAACGTCGAGGATGTGCGGGATCTCGCCGACAAGCAGGGGATACGGCTGGTCGATGCCCTGCGCGAGCAGGGCGTCGACGTCGACCGCATGCTCGACGCACACCGCACGCTCAAGGCAATCGACGCGCGGGCGTACCTCGAACTGCACATCGAGCAGGGCCCGGTCCTCGAATCGCTGAACAAACCGACGGGCGTCGTGCTCGGCACGTTCGGCGTCGAACGCCACATGCTGCGATTCAAGGGTCAGACGGCGCACTCAGGGTCGACCCCGATTCCGATGCGCCGCGATGCGTTTCTGGCCGCGGCCGGGACAGCGCTCGAGTGCCGCGAGATCGCCCGGCGCTTCTCGAAGCCCGGCGCCGGCGTCGTGTGCACGGTCGGCGTCGTCAAGGTCGAACCGGGGATCGTGACGGCCGTTCCGGGAACCGCCGAGATATCTGTCGATCAGCGTGCGCTGGACGCCGATGTGCTCGCCGGCATGCTGGCCGAAGCCAGAGCGGCCGCGAATCGAGCCGCCCGCGAGAATAACGTCACTGTGGAGTGGCGGCCCGTGTGGCGAATCGAGCCGAGGCCATTCGACCCGCGCTTGATCGAACTCTGCGCGGAGGCGGTGCGGGAAGTAACCGGGGACGCTCCGAGGCTCCCGTCCGGTCCGCTGCACGACGCCGCCGAGATGGTCCCGCACATGCCGGTCGTCATGATGTTCGCGTATTCGTCGAACGGGCTGTCACACTGCAAGGAGGAAGACACGCCCGAGCCGTACCTCGAACAAACTATCGAGTCGTTCTTGCGTCTTGTCAGGAAGACGGTAATGTCATCGTGACCAGGGACACCGCGGCGACGTGCACTCGCGTCTTGGAATACGTGTGCACTTTCGTGCATCGGGTCGTACGCCTGGCGCGTGGGCGCGCCGTCAGGCGCGCGCGCCGGGCGGAGCGGGGCTGCTGGGCCCCGCGAGCGACGGCGATGGGGGGTCCGGCGGGGCGAAGCCCCCCGGTCTAGTCAGATGAGCTAGAATCGGCGTCCCAGGAGGCAATACAGAATGAGTACCGAGTACACGACGATTCTGCTTCTCCTCGTCGCCGGGGTCATTCTGGTGCTCTACATCATGCGCCGGCGAACGCGGCTCGGCCGTCGCACGCCGAAGTTCTGACGCCGCGTGGTCCTGCCGCAGGACGGGTATAATCGTGGCTTTGCCCGTCACGATCTGAGCGAGCCCCGCCCGGGGCTTCTTGAAAGTCCGGCAGCCTAGAGCCACATGCCGCTCTCTCCCGGCGCCCGCCTTGGTCCCTTCGAGGTCGTCGCGCCGCTCGGCAGAGGTGGGATGGGCGAAGTCTACCGTGCGCACGACACACGCCTCGGGCGTGACGTCGCCATCAAGGTGCTGCCCGAGCAGGCGGCAGGCTCGCCCGAGGCGCTGGCCCGCTTCGAGCGCGAGGCACGGGCGGTTGCGGCCCTGAACCATCCGAACATCCTCTCGCTGCACGATATCGGCTCGGAACAGGGCGTCTCCTACGCGGTCACGGAGCTGCTCGAAGGCGAAACGATGCGCGAATTGCTGGGGCGCGAGGGTCCGATTCCGCCGCGCAAGGCGCTCGACCTCGCGATTCAGTGCGCGCGCGGCCTGGCGGCCGCCCACGGACGCGGGATAGTCCATCGGGACCTGAAGCCGGAGAACCTGTTCGTCACGGCTGACGGCCAACTGAAGATCCTCGACTTCGGCATTGCTGTCCAGGATGCCGGCTCGGCCGCTGCCGCCGCCGCAGAGACACGCGTCGGAACCGAGCCCGGCATGATCGTCGGAACGGTCGCCTACATGGCTCCCGAGCAGGTGCGCGGCGAGCCGGCATCGGCGCGGTCGGACATCTTCTCGTTCGGACTGGTGCTCTACGAGACGCTGACCGGCTCGAATCCGTTCAAGCGCGCCACAACGGCCGAGACGATGGCCGCCATTCTCCGCGATCAGCCCGAGGCGCCAGTCGGCATACAGGGACTTCCCCCAGTAGCGGCGCGGCTCGTCGATCGCGCGCTGGAGAAACGTGCCGAGGATCGCCCCGAGTCGATACGCGATCTGGGATTTGCGCTCGAAGCGGCACTGGCCGCCGCGCGGGAACCAGCAGCCACCGCACCCGGCATCAGCCTTCGCCGGCTGGGGACGCGGGCACTGGCGGGGGCCTGTGCGCTGCTCCTGGCGATGACTACCGCGATGTGGGGATACGTGCGGCTGAGCGCCAACCGGGCAGCCAGCGCGGCCATCGCCGCCGACCTCGGCCGGGCCGAGACGCTCGTGCTGCGCGCGCAGCAGGAACGGCTCGACAGGCTTCGGTTGACCGCCAGGCTCGTGGCGTCCTTCCCCCAGCTCAAGGCTCTTTTCGAAACCGACGCGCCGACGATCCGCGACTTTCTGCAGACCTACCAGCAGCGCAACCCCGGCACGCCCCAGCTCGTGGCCCTCGGGCCCGACGGCTACGTGCTGGCCCGCACCGACGTCGCGACCGGTGCGCTTTCCGAGAACGGGACCAGGTGGCTCAGCGCTCTCGGTCCGGCAGGCGGCGCCGGGTTCATCACGCTCGACTCACGTCCCTTTCATGCCGCGGCTTCTGTCGCCGAGGCAGGCGGAACGCTGTTCGGCTACGTCCTGGCCGCCGCCCCCGTCGACTCGACCTTTGCGCAGCTGCTTCGGGACGCAACCGAAGACGAGGCGGTACTGCTCGCGAGCGGCGGCAGCGTCGGTTCGACACTGCCTGCCGGCCCGCCGCCCTGGGAATCGCTCGACGCCTGGCGCATGTCGGGCGCAACGCCTTCCCGGGACGTTACCATCGGCACGGGGCGGTTCTCCGCTCGCGAGATCGTGCTGGCCAAAGAGCCCCGGGTGTCAGCCGTCATCCTCAAGTCGCACGACGCGGTCACCGAACCCTACCGCGGCATCCAGACGGGTCTCCTGCTGCTGGGCCTGACGGCCGCTTTGCTCGTTCTGGCTGGAGGCCTCGCCGCGCTACGCCGCGTGACGTGATCGGCGAGTCGACTTCTCCGCATTCGTGAAGCACCCGGGATAGGCGCCGCCCGGTTCACCGCCTATAGCTCAACGCCGGGTAGTCCAGCCCGAACTTGTTCTTGTGCTGGATCTCCACCCAGCGCGACTCGTCCAGCGCCAGCTCCGCCGCCGCGGTTGCGCCGGCGGCGCTCGTTACTTCAATCGAAACCGGATCGGCGCGTTCGGAGACGGCGGTCAGGCGGTACCGGCCGGGTGGCAGGTCGAGGGTGTACCGGCCATCGGGCCCGGTCAGCGTGACGTACGGCGTCGGCACGATCACGAGCAGGGCGGTCATGTGCGGGTGAATGTTGCAGAAGACGCGATACGTGGCCGGGCTTGCGAACGTCCGGGCCCGCGACTCGCCGGCGCGATAGAGTCCGAGATCGAAGGGCTCCGGCCACGACAGCGAGAACACGTTGTGGAAGATGCTGTCCTGGTTGGGGAAGTTCACGGTCGAGCCGATCGGTGCCGCAAGCACCGGGGGCAGGAACATCTTGTTCCGCTGCGTGAGCGTCACATCTCGGGGGCGCCGCGGCACGGCCGAATCGAGCGGCTCGGCGTAGACGACCGCAGGGGCGGGAACGACGCCGGGACGCGTCTCGGTGCGGACAACCCCCGAGACCGGTCCTGCCGGCGCGGCGACCGGCCAGGCCAGCATGGTCAACACGAGCACCGCGATGTTCGGTCGCCTGCGCATCGGTCGGGCAATCCATCAGAACCGGAACACCATCACCCAGTCGAGGTGGTGGTTGCTGCGCTCGGCACCCATGCCGGGAAGCGTGGAGAGCCACTGATACTCGAAGCCCGCTTCCAGCTCAGGCGTGAGCGCGAACCTGATGTTACCGTAGGCGCTGCGAGCCCGACGCCGGGGAAGAGCGCTCACATCCCCTCGAAGCCGGTCCATCCCGACTCCCGCACTTCCCGCCAGACGATCCGACGGAAAGAGCTGCAGCTCGGCCCAACCGCCGGATGAGCGTGCGCTCAGTCCGATTCCGCCGCCATACGCGTCGATGTTCCGTCCCGTGAACAGCTCGCCTGCCACGCCGACCACCTCGTGGCGGGCTGCGAAATCGATTGCGCCGGCCCAGCTCTCGTCGAGCCGGCCGCGCCGCTCCCACCCGAAGTGTCCTGACATACCGAGCGCGACGCGGCGCCGTGCGTCGGCGGTGTCGCTTGCGTAGCCGAGATGAGCCTGCACGGCCGGACGGCGCGATCGCTCGCCGCCAAGCGCAGGCGGCACGAACCGATAGTCTTCTCCAGGAACGTCGCCGGCGATCGGCGCCAGCACTCCAGCCGTCAGCCGGACGCGCTCGGACACTGCGGCCTCGACGCGGGCCTGAGGCGCGCGAAGGTAGAGATTGCCCGAGCGAAACAGCAGGGGAAACGCAAACGCCGCCAGCGACGATGGATCGCGCGGCGCGAGGATCACGTGATCCTGCCCGGCCTGGAACGCCAGCCGATCGGTCTCGACCCTGGCGAAGCCCACGAGCAGTCGCGGCAGGCCCATCACCTGTCCGGTCTGGAATCCGGGGATGCCGCCGAAGAAATCCATGGCGAGGACGGCGCTCGATCGAGCGGAGCCGATCCTCGGGCCGTCGGCGGCAAAGCCGAAACGCGATTGCCGCACGGTGGCGCTGAACGTCCCCGTCTGGCCGTCGGCCGGGCGGGGCTGGACCAGGTTCGGCACGTCCATCCAGTTCGCTTCGCCGGTGTTCGCGAAGGCGTGCATATGGATCGTTCCGAACACGCGAAGCGGAAACCGGGTGGTCGATTCCACCTTGACCTGCGCCAGCTGGGCGACCTGCGTCTGCAGGATCTCCAGCCTGGGGTCGGCCGGCGGCGGCTGGCCCGCGCCGGGAGGTTGATCCCGGCTGGCCGCCAATGTGTGCTCCGCAACGAGCTGCTTGAGCGCCTCGAGTTCCGCGCGCAGGCTGGCCAGCTCGGCACGAAGCTCGGCGATCTCGTCCGTCCGTAGACCCTGTGCGTCCTGGGCAGCGGCAAATCCCGGGCAGCCCGCGACGATCGCGATAGCCAGCAGCAGTCTCGAGTAGTGCAGCACTGGGGGCATGGCGGATCCTCCGAAAGCGCGATCATACGTCCTCCGCGAATTGTCCTCGGGCTCCGACGCGTCAGGTAGAATGACTCCTTCGTCGCCCGCCGGAAACCGGGCTCGAAGGAGGCTGCCATGTCACCGAACGCCGTCAGGTATGCCCTGTTCGCGGCCCTCGTCGTCATCGCCGTGCCATCGGCTCAGGGCCCGATCGCTCCCACTAACGACGCGCCGAACCCATACCGGACAATCGAGGGATGGGCGAAGATGCCCGCAGGCCG
>DATIEW010000020.1:0-4288 GCA_035455585.1 Vicinamibacterales bacterium
GCAGGGACGGGGCGCCCTCGATGCGGAAGACCTCTCGGTCCACGTCGGCCAGCAGGCGGCGCAGGCGGCGCTGGTCGGGAGCGGTGAACACGATGAGGCCGGCGCCCTCCTCGGGAGGAAACCGGAGGTCATCGATGTAGTCGCGGTCCAGCGTCACGAGCGTGCGTCCGAGCCGGCGGGCGAGGCGGTAGTGATGGATGTCGGGGGCGCGCCGGAGGTCGTCGTGCTCGAGCACGTACAGCACGTCCCATCTGAGGCGGGTCCGCATGAACTCGACCGCCGGACTCGGCATGTTCGCGTCGACGTAGACGCGCGGCGCATCCGCGATTCGCGCGGCGTGCGCGCCGAGCTCCGACGACATGGTGCGCATGGGTGGCTACCGGTGGCGGTCGATTCCGGCCTGCGTCTCTGTCAACGGCTTCGACGCCGCCTCACTGGCCTGGCGTACGAGGTCGTCTACCAGGGCCTCGCGCTGGTGAATCAGTTCACGGCGCCGCCGGCGCCCGCGATCGGACCCGACGACGTACTCGCAGAAGAGCGGAAACGCGATCGTCGTATCGCAGTAGGCCACGACCGTGTCCGGCAGCACGCCCGGATTGACCTTGCCCCAGCTCACCGCCTCGGCGGGCGTAGCCCCGGACAAACCGCCCCAGACCACCTGGTCGGTCGTGATCTGGATGAAGTAGTCGTTTCCACCCTTCGGGATGCCGTAGACCTCCCAGAGGGTCGGCTGCCCTTGGAGGTAGAAGTTCTTGGGCGATCCGCCGCCGAGGATCACGCAGCCGTTCTGGCGTCCCGCCAGGATGATCGCGCAGACCTCGTTGACGTCCCGGTTCGGATCGATCATGAGCGTGCTGCCGTTCATCAGCTCGTGATAGGCGACGTTCATCCCGATGGAACTGTCGCCGGGCGACGAGGTGTAGATGGGCACGCCGGCGAGCGCCGCGCGGGCAACGACGGAGTACTCCTCGCAGCCCGAGCGCCGATCGAGGAGATCCAGCCCGAGCCGATAGTGGAATTCCGCGCTGGAGATCGGACCGGACAGCTTCGACCTGACGAGGAAATCGCGTATGTAGGCGTCGGTCTCGAGCAGCACCGTGGCCGGAAAGAGCACGTCGTAGATCCTGATGATCCCCTGCTTGAACAGCTCCACGTCGTCGAGGAACGGCGAGCCCCGGTGCAGCGTGAAATTCAGCGCGTAGTGCAGATCGTGGTACAGGTTGGCGCCGGTGCTGATCATGAAGTCGATCAGGCCGCGGTCCATCAGCTCGATGACGCACCCGCCGAGTCCGGCCGGCGTGAGCGCGCCGGCTGCCGTGAGCCCGATCGTCGCGTCGTTGGCCGGGTCGAGCATCTTCTCGGTGAAGATGTGGCACGCCTCCGACAGCCGGCCGGCGTTGAAGGCCTGGAAACCGCTGTCAACGAGCCGACGGACGTCTTTACTTCCCTGAGGCCGGTAATACGTGATGGGCTGTCCGGAGAGGTAGCCGCTGTTCGTCTGGCCCGTAGCGCCAGGCGCTCGGTGGGGCATACCCGGTAGCTTAGCACCAGTTGCCTGTAGACCAGGCCTGGATCGGCCGAAAACCTTGACAGCGGCGGCCTTGCGGAGCCAACGTACACCGGCCCGGGCAGCCCGCCGGAGCGTTGCGGCGCCAACGATCGGCCGGAAGGACGACGCCCTGCCTGGCGTCGACGGGACTGTCCGGGACGTGAGGGCACTCTCTGATGGGCTAACGCGCGCTCAGCGTTCCGGCACAGACACCGCAAGACGGAGGATCGGAACTCAGGTGGAAAACGTCACGGCCGAGAGCCGGCGGGCAGAGCCGACCGACACCGAGGCTCGTTTCCTGTCGCTGGTGCAGTCGCCCCTGCGTGCGGCGCTGCTCCGCTTCCTGTGCGCACGGCCCGAAGAAGCGTTCGACGTCGAGTCGCTGATGCAGACGTTCGGGAGAATGCGACTCGACGTGGAAAACTGCATGCGCGAGCTGGTGGCGTTCGGCATCGCGCGGCGGGCGGCCGGAGGCGGCCCCCCCCGCTACGCGTTCGTGCAGCCCGAACAGGAAGCCCTCCGCGATCTGCTGGATCAGTTCCTCGAGCGGCGCGCGACGGTCAGCCACGAGGATCGCTCACCGGCCGTCCAGCGCTTCCGCGAGATGATCGGCCGCGACGAGAAGATGCTCGTCGTCTTCGAGTGGATCCGGACGGCCGCCAAGTCCGACATTTCGGTGCTGATTCTCGGGCCCACCGGATCGGGCAAGGAAGTCGTGGCCCGGATGATCCACGAGCTGAGCCGCCGCGGCGCGCACAAGTTCCAGGCCGTCAACTGCGCCGCGCTGCCCGACACGCTGTTCGAGTCGGAGATCTTCGGCTACGAGAAAGGGGCCTTCACCGGCGCCCACGACCGGAAGCCGGGGCGCCTAGAGCTGGCCAACAACGGCACGCTTTTCCTGGACGAGATCGGCGATCTATCGATTATCGCCCAGGCCAAGCTGCTGCGGGTGCTCGAGGAACGGCGGTTCGAACGCCTCGGCGGCAATACGGCCATCGAGGTCAATTTCCGGTTGATCTCGGCGACCAACCGGCCCCTCGACCAGTTCGTCCGCGATGCCAGGTTCCGCGAGGACCTCTACTACCGGGTCAACGCGTTCTCGATCCGGCTGCCCTCGCTGCGGGAACGAACCGTCGACATTCCGGTGCTCGCCCAGCGATTCCTCGCTCGATACTGCGCCGCCAACGGCCTGCCGCTCGACGGCAAGTCCTTCGCGAAGGAAGCTCTCGATCTGCTCGTGCAGTACCACTGGCCCGGCAACATCCGCGAGCTGGAAAGCACCGTGTCGAGAGCGGCGCTCTCCTCGCCCGGCCGCGTGATTCGTCCCGGCGACGTCGAGTTCCTCCACGCCAGCGAGACGCCCGTGGAAGCCTCGCGCGAGCGGATGCCGTCGCTCGCCGAGGCGGAACGCGCGCACATCGTGAGGGTGCTCGACAGCGTGAACTGGAACAAGAAACAGGCTGCGTCGGTCCTCGAAATCAGCCGGGGAACCCTCTACCGGAAGATCCTCGAATACGGCCTGGAAGGAGATGCAAAGCCTGGCCGCAACCGGCAGCGCCGGATGGGTGTCTGACCGGCTTTGCGGGGTGGCGGCGTGAAGGCCCCGCGTCCCACCCTTCGCAGGCGTTGTTACGGAAACACGACAGATGTGCCAAATCGGCACACGGTGTACTTGCCAGATCTCGATCGCCCATGACGTTTTGCCCTGTCGCGCGCTTCGCAACGTGAGTTTTGTGCCCGATGCGGCAGCATAACGGGCTGGTGAATCAACGGCTTGCCGCTCATCCTCGCATGGGCGCTCCCCGCGGCAGACTGCTTGCACCGCTGCCTCAGTTCCGCGGCGCACAACCTGTCCGCTACATGGGGCTGGATCTGATTCTGCCGATTGCGCTCTTGGCGTGCCTTCTCGCGCCAGCAGGGGCCGAAGGCCGTCTCGAGAGGCTCGATCCCCCGCTGCGGGCGCGAGCCGCAGCGCCCCGTGGCTGGTCGCAGGTGATCGTGCGGACGGTGGACGGCCGTGACGCAGACGAGCTGATTCGCGCGCTGGGCGGACTGCCGGGCCGGCGCCTGGACCTGGTCGGCGGCCAGGTGGCGCAAATCCCCGATGTGGTCCTCGACCAGCTCGCGGCTTCTCCACGAATCGCGTCGGTCAGCCTCGATCGGGACGTTCGCGCGACCCTGGAGCGCACCGGCGCCACCATCGGCGCGCGATGGGTCACCGAGCATACCGGCCTCGACGGATCCGGAATCGGCGTGGCGCTCATCGACTCGGGCGTGACCGCCTGGCACGACGATCTCGCCGCCGGCCGTATCGCGCACTTCGCCGACTTCGTCAACTTCCACGCGTCACCGTACGACGACTACGGACACGGTACCCATGTTGCCGGCATCATCGGCGGCAGCGGCTACCATTCCAACGGCGCCAGGCGCGGCATCGCTCCAGGCGCGAGCCTCGTGGTGCTCAAGGCGCTCGACGGCTCAGGCGGCGGGCACATCAGCAATGTGATTGCCGCACTGGACTACGCGGTCGCGACTCGCGACATCTTCAACATCCGCGTTGTCAATCTGTCTGTGGCGGCCGGCGTCTACGAGTCCTACACCAGCGATCCGCTGGCGCTCGCGGCCAGGCGCGCCGTCGAAGCCGGGATTGTCGTGGTCGCTGCCGCCGGCAATCTCGGGCGCGACACTCTGGACCAGCCTCAATACGGCGGCATCGCGGCGCCGGGCAACGCCCCATGG
>DATIEW010000021.1:0-4288 GCA_035455585.1 Vicinamibacterales bacterium
AGCGCTCCTGTAACCAGCAGCGAGGCCCCGGCCGCGCGCGCGGCCGCCGTCTCCGGTCTGGCTTCAACACCCGGCACCTGTGCGATGGCGCGAACGATCCGGCCAGCGACCTGATCGCCCAGAGAATCGAGCGCGGGATCCGTGGATCGGTTCTCGAACGCGGCCACGCCAACCCGCCTCGGAAGGACGCCGGCGGGTTCGGGTGCGGCAACATCCGGTGGTGGAGATCGAGGCGAGGTCAGCGATGCCCTGTACCACCAGGCCGCGGCCGCGATCGCGGCCAGAAACGCCAGCAGAATCGAGACCCCGAGCCACCGGGCCCTCATCGATGCTGGAGGCGTCCGGTCGCGCGGCGGCGGGGCCGGTTCGGATGCTCCGCCGCGGATCTCCACCGGGGCGATGAAGCGGTAGCCGCGCCGGGGAAGCGTCTCGATGAACCGTGGCGTGTCGGCGGCGTCGCCGAGCGCGTCGCGCAGGCGCTTGATGGCGGCGTTCAGCCCGTGCTCGAAGTCGAGGAAGGTGTTGTCGGGCCAGAGTTCCTGCCGCAGCTCATCGCGTGTCACCAGCTCCCCGGCGTTCCGGAGCAGGCGCGCCAGGACACGCCGCGGCTGCTCCTGGAGCGGAACGCGGACGCCCGCCTTGCGAAGCTCGCCCGAGCGCAGGTCGACCTCGAAGGTTCCGAACGCGACCAGCTGCGTAGGCGAGCTGCGCTCCAGAGACATCGCACACTCCCGGATCAACCCCCGTCCGGATGACGCCGATCGTTCATCCCAGGATACGCCGGGTCATCCCAGCCGTCAGGTCCTTTCACGCCAGCCACTTGCGTCGTCATCCACTCACGAGCCGCCCGTCATTCTCACGGCATTGAGGTAGCCGCACGCGCGCCCGACCGTGGCGCCACCACACGGAGGTGGCGTCATGTTCACACGCATCCGCCTCTCGTCGGCTGTCTGTCTTGCGGCCACGATCGCGTTCGGAGTGCCCCACGATGGAACCGCCGGAACGGCTGACGGGCAGGTCATTCCCTTCGAATCGCCGCGCGGCACGCTCATCGCCGTCCGGGGCGCCATCGGTCGCCTCGACGGGCTGAGGCTGCTCGTCGACACCGGGACCTCGCGCACGGTGGTGGACCGCAGGATCGTCCGCGAACTGGGTCTGCGCGGGACCCCGGATCATTTCCTGGTGTTCGGCCAGCGTGTCCCCGCCGAGCGGGTTGCCCTGCCGGAACTCCGCCTCGGCCCAATCCACGCGCCCGGCCTTCAGGTCCTCGCCGCCGATCTGTCGGCCGCCGGTCAGCGGCTGGGCTGGCCGCTCGACGCGATCGTCGGCCTCGACGTCCTGCGCGAACACTGCTTCATCGTAGATTACCAGTCACGCACGCTGGCCTTCACCTGCACGGCTGATTGGCCATGGAAGGTGGCCTGCGATCGGCGCTCCCCGTATCTGATTGCCCCGGTCGTCATCGACGGCCGCGAGCTCAGGCTCTTCGTCGACACCGGCTCGGACGCGTTGGCGATCTACGAACGGGCGGCAGCGGAAGGTGCCGCCCCCGGTGAGGAGGGCGTGCCCGCCGACAACCTGGTGACCACAGTCTACCTGCGGCACTTCACCGCCGACAGCGTCATCGTTGGAGGGCTGCACCTCCGCCGTGAGCTCGTCTTCGTCGCGCCAGGGAGGAGCGAAGACCTCGGGTACGACGGCGTCCTCGGCGTCCCTTGGCTGGCGTCGCGCGTGCAGATCGATCTGTCGCGCGTGCAGATCGATCTGGAGACACTGGAGATCAGCTGGGGGAAATGAGGGGATCCTGAGTCATGCCGGAACTCCTTCGCCAGGCGCTTGGCCCATCGGCCAATGCCTTCTCCCTCATCCCTTGTTCCTTCTTCCTTGTACCTGGCTCGTCGTGCCGGAGAGCTGCCGCAGGAGCTCCCGCACCGCCGTGTCGAGCTGACTGTCCTTGCCGATCAGGCTCTCACCGATCGGCCTCGTGACGGGGATGTCCACGGGCCGCGGGTTCAGCTCCATCGTCGTGCCGTCGAGCGTCGTGATCCGCGTCGCCGGCATCCTCATCGACGAGCCGTCGACCAGTGTCCGGCTGCCGGTGTAGATGATCCAGCCCGACGTCGGCTCGCCGACGACCTGGCCCAGCTTCAACGTGCGGTAGCCTTCCGTGAAGTCCTCGGCATCGGAGAGCGAGTGCTGGTTCGTCACGAGGATCGTGGGCAGCTCGAGCGCGCGCTGTCCGAGCACGCTCCGGGCCGGCGCGGTGGGCAGCCCGCGCGGCGTCATCTGCAGGTAACCGCGCCTGGCGAGCACGTCGATGGCATAGACGTTCACGAACCCGCCGTTGTTGTTGCGGACGTCGACGACGACGCCGTCCTTCGTGCGGTTGTCGGCATCGAGATCCTGGTAGAGACGACGGAGCGCGCCCTCCGACATGTCGTTCATGTGGACGTAGCCGAGGCGGCCGCCGCTGATCTTGTCGACGTACGCGCGGTTCCACTCGACCCACTCCCGGTAGAGGAGGTTCTTCTCCGTCCCCTGGTTCACGGGCCGGACCGCGACGTCTCGGCCGCCTGCGCCGTCCGGCGAGGACGACACCGTGAGCGACACCCGGCGGTTGACCGAGTGCATCAGCAGCTCGTCGAGATTGGTGGCGGCGGTGATGGGGGTTCCGTCCACCGCGGTGAGGTAGTCGCCCGACGCGACCTGCCGGGTGATTGCCGCCGGTCCGAGCGGGATGACCTCGGTCACCTTCAGGCGGCCGCGCTGTTCGTATTCAGCGCGGTCGAACCGGACACCGAGCCGGCCCGACGAGAGTCCGCCGCCCCCGCGTCCGCCCCCGCGCGCGCCGCCAGGGTTGACGCCGAGGTGCGACGCGTTCAGCTCGCCGACCATGAGGTTCAAGAGCCGGCGCGTCTCGGCGGGCGTCAGCGCGCCGGCAATCCGCGGCGCGTACCGGGTCCGCACGGCGTTCCAGTCCACGCCGTGGAACTTGTCGTCGTAGAATCCGTCGCGCAGGTACGTCCACGCCTGACGGAAGACCTCCATCTTCTCCTGGTTGAAGTCGACGTCCAGCTCGGCCGTCACCGAGATGGTGCGGGCCTGGCGCGTCTCGACCGGGATCACCGTGATGCGGCCCTGCTCGAGGTAGAAGACCTCGCGGCTGTCCGGCGTGAACTGGGCGTCGGCCTTGTTGCCGGCCGTCGAGGTGAGCTGACGCGCGACGGCCGGCTCGCGCGACAGCTCGTCGAGCGAGTAGACGTAGAGGTTCTGCTGGCCGGCCGCGCTCGCCGTCAGGAGCAGCAGGCGGCCGTCGGGGCTGATCGACTGCGAGTTCGCGTCGACGCCGACCGGCAGGATGCTCAGACGCCGCCGGATGTCGTCGAAGACGATCTCCACCGGCTTCGCCGGATCGCGCGGAGGCGGGGGAACGGTCTCGCGTTCCTGCCCAGCGGGCCTCTCGGAACGCCGCTCGCCGGGTGAGGGACGGGCCGGCTGGTCCCTGAACAGATCGCGGAAGCGGTCCTCGCGGAACCGGGGCGTGCGCAGGACGAGATCGACGCGCACGACCTGCGATTCCTCCGTCCGCTGGTTCGTGTTGTAGATGATGTAGGTGCCGTCGGGGCTCCATGTGATGTTGTTCGTGTTGCCGTTGGGCATCGCGCTGATCGCGCGGCTCTCGCCGCCTGTGGCCGGCACCGCGAAGATGTTGCGGAAGGCGCTCGCCGTCAGGCTGACGTAGGCGACCCACCGGCTGTCGGGCGACCAGGCGACCCCGCGCGGGGCCCGAGTCAGGTGGCCGGTTGCGAGCGACCGCTCCGCCTTCGATTCCAGATCCAGCACGCGCAGGTCCTTGCCGTCGCGGACGAACGCCACCAGCTTCCCGTCCGGAGACACGCGCGGCGCTCCATCCCCCGTCGCGGCGCTGGTGAGCTGTGTCTCTTTCTCGGTGGTGAAATCGTAGGCGAAGAGGTGCGCCGTGCCCTCGCGCTCGGACACGTAGACGATGCGGCGGCTGTCGGGCGTCCAGTCGATCTGGGATTCCGTGGCGTAGCTGGTCGTTACGCGCACGGCGTCGCCGCCGTCCCGCGCGGCGGCGGCCCAGATCTCGCCGCGCGCCACGAAGACGACCTTGCGGCCGTCGGGCGAGAGCGCGAGGTCCTGGAACTGGTTGTTGATCGTGACGTGCTCCACGGCCGGCCCCGGCGGGACGCCGCGCCGCGTGATCGGGATCTTGCTGGCCTGCCCGCCGGCGGTCTCGAGCTTCCAGATCTCGAAGTCCCGCTCG
>DATIEW010000022.1:0-2253 GCA_035455585.1 Vicinamibacterales bacterium
GAAGACGCGAATCTTCCCTATCATGCACGTGCTCGTCGTGCGGAAGGACACGGTCGCCAGGCACCCGGACCTGCCGCGGGCGCTGTTCGAGGTCTTCGTGCAGGCCAAGCACGCGGCGCAGGACTGGGTGCGCATGGACCCGAGCCTGGGCATCGTGTGGAAGAACGCATACCTCGAGCAGGAACGCGAGGTCTTCGGCGGCGATCCGTGGCGCTACGGCCTCGACGAGAACCTGCATGTCCTGTCGACGTTCCTCCGCTACTGTCACGCGCTCGGCGTCAGCGCGCGCCAGCTCGCGCCGCGCGACCTGTTCCATCCCGACACCTGGGACCTCAAGGACGTCTGACGTGGGCTGGATCGCCGTCGGCCGGGTGAGGGCCGCGTGAGCCGCCGGATCGTCACGAGCGATCGGGTGATGCCGCCGCGCATGCCGCAGTCGCAGGCGGTGCGCATGGGGAACCTCGTGTTCGTGTCGGGCACGGTCGGGTTCGCGCCCGACGGAGCCGTCGCCAGGGGCGACATCCGTGCGCAGACACGGCAGACGCTCGAGAACGTGAAGGCCGTGCTCGAGGCGGCAGGCTCGTCGCTGGACCGCACCGTGAAGGTGACGGTCGTCCTCACCGACATGGCGCACGCCGCCGCCATGAACGAGGTGTACGGGGCGTACTTCACGGCGGGCAACTATCCGGCGCGCTCGCTGATCCAGGCTGGCCTGCCGAATCCCGACCTCCTCGTCGAGGTCGAGTGCGTGGCGGAAGTGTGAGCGCCTACACCGAAACGGGCACGATCCGCGAGCTGAGCACGCCCCGCGAGCGAAGCACGCCGTGGGGCTGGCTGGCGGGTCCGAAGCTCCTTGCCGCCGCGAGCATCCTCGTCGTCTGGTGGTTCGGCTCGGTCGTGCTGCCGCCCGACGTGGTGCCGCCGCCGCTGCAAGTCCTCCAGACCATGGGCACGCTGCTCGCCTCGGGCGATGCGTGGCTGCACCTGCGGAAGACGCTCACGCGCATCCTACTCGGCTTCACGGCGTCGGCACTGCTGGGCATCGGCATCGGGCTCCTGATGGGTCTGAGTCGGCGCATGGCCATGTACCTGGAAGTGTGGGTGACGTTCGTCATCACCATCCCCAGCCTCTGTTGGGCCATCATCGCGCTGGCGTGGTTCGGGCTCCGCGACAGTGCCGCGGTGTTCACGATCGTGGCGATCACCTGCCCTCCGATCGCCGTGAACTTCTGGAGTGGCGTGCGGCACGTGGACATGAGCCTGGTGGAGATGGCGCGAGCGTTCCGGGCCCGGCGCGGTCTCATCGTCCGCCGCGTCGTGCTGCCGCAGCTCGTCCCCTATGCCATCGCAGCCACGCGCTACGGCCTGCCGCTGGCGTGGAAGATGGCGATCATCGCCGAGATGCTGGGGCTGTCGAACGGCGTCGGGTACATGCTGATCTACTGGTTCCACGTCCTGAACATGGTGCAAGTGTTCGCGTGGATGCTGCTGTTCACGAGCGTGATGCTCACAGTCGAGTATCTTGTCATCAAGCCGCTGGAGCGCGCCAGCCTGCGCTGGACCGCGGAGGTAAGCTTCTGATGCGACTGGGATTGCTGCTCCACCCCGAGCGCGGCCTCGACGCCGTCTACGACGAGGCGCGCGCGGCCGACCGCCAGGGCTACGACTCGATCTGGCTCGGCGACCACCTGATGAACACGCAGGGCCGCCACACCGCCGACGGCCCGCTCGACGCGTTCACGCTGATGACCGCGATCGCCACGCAGACCACACGTGTGCGGCTGGCGTGGAGCATGCTGAACGTCAGCTTCCGCTACCCCGCGATGCTGGCCAAGGTTCTGGCCACGCTGGATCACATCAGCCGCGGGCGGGTGATCGCCACGCTGGGCTCGGGCTCGTATCCGCCGGAGTACGAGGCGTACAACATCCCCGTGATCATGGACCACGACGCGCGGGTGGCCTATGCGCGCGAGGTCATCCTGCTGCTCCAGGAACTCTGGACTCACCCGGCGCCGGCGCGCGTATCCTTCGCCGGCAAGCACGTGCGCACGTGCGAGCTGCCGTTCAGCCCGGCACCGTACCAGAAGCCGCACCCGCCGATCTGGATCGGCGGCGAGTCCGACGCCACGGTGCAGATGGTGAAGGACCTGGCCGACGGCTGGGTGATGCTCACTCGCGGCGGGCCCGATCGGCTCGCACAGGTGCTGGCCTCGCCCGACTGGCCCGCGCGCGCGATCACGATCGTCCGACAGA
>DATIEW010000023.1:0-2051 GCA_035455585.1 Vicinamibacterales bacterium
TCCCGGCCCAGCGCCTCGCGCAGGCTGGTGGCGATCGGCCGGAGCTCTTCAGGGAAGTCGCGTTCGCTCACGTTGACGTTGACGCCCACGCCGACGACGGCGTAGCGGAGCAGGTCCTGCTCGCTGTCCATCTCCACCAGGATGCCGACCAGCTTTCGGCCGTCATGCAACAGGTCGTTGGGCCAGCGCACGGTGGGCCGCAGGCCCGTCACCTCTTCGATCCCCTGGTGCACGGCGACGGCGGCGAGGAGCGACAGCGCGATCACCGCCTCGGGGGAGCGGGCCGGCCGGAACAGGAGCGAGAACCAGAGTCCGCCGCGCGGCGTCACGTAGCTCCGGCCCATGCGCGCTTTGGGTGCGCGCTGCTCCTCGGCCACGACGACGGTGCCCTCGGGCGCGTCCGCGTCGGCGAGACGGCGCACCTCATGCTGGGTGGAGCCGACCGTGTCGAAGTGATAGGCGCTCCGGCCGAAGCGCTTTGTCTCTAGCCCGTCGCGCAGCTCCCACGGATACGGGACATCCGGCACGCCGGCGAGCCGGTAGCCGACGCGCGGCGTGGCCTCGATCTCGTAGCCGAGCCGGCGGAGCGAGCGCACCTGCTTCCAGACCGCCGTCCGGCTGACGCCGAGCGCGCGGGCGATGTCACCCCCCGAGGCGGGCCCGGAGGCGGCCTTCAGCTCGCGGACGAGGCGTTCGGTGAGGGTAACGTCAACCATGACAGGAGGCCGGGTTCACAGTACGGCGCGACCGTGAAGAGATCAAGCGTCCGCCGGCAGCCGTGTCTCGGTCCTGCGGTCAGTCGAAGACGACGGTCTTGTTGCCGTAGACTACGATCCGGTTGCGCAGGTGGAGGTCGACGGCGCGGGCGAGGACGACCTTCTCGAGGTCGCGTCCCTTGCGGACCAGGTCTGCGACGGAGTCGCGGTGGCTGACGCGAACGACGTCCTGGTCGATGATCGGGCCCTGGTCGAGCTCCAGCGTGACATAATGCGCAGTCGCGCCGATGATTTTGACGCCGCGCTCGTGCGCGTGGTGGTAGGGGCGCGCCCCGGCGAAGGCGGGCAGGAACGAGTGGTGGATGTTAATGATCCGGTCCCGGTAGCGGTCCACCAGGTCTTGGCCCAGGACCTGCATGTAGCGCGCGAGCACGATCAGGTCGATGCGTTCGCGGTCGAGCGCCTCTGCGACGCCGGCCTCCAGATGGGCCTTGCTCTCCGGCGTGATCGGCACGTGATGGTAGGCGACGCCGAAGTCGTCCGCGATGGTGCGTAGCTCGTCGTGGTTGCTGATGACGAGCGGCACCTCGGCGCGAAACTCGCCCATGCGCCGGCGCGCCAGGAGGTCGTAGAGGCAGTGGGGCAGCTTGGAGACGAAGACCGCGATGCGCGGGACGTAGTCGGAGAAGTGGAGGCGCCAGTCCATCTTGAAGCGCTCGGCGATCGGGCGGAACGACCCGGCGATCCGGCCGCGCTCCACATCGAAGCCCGCCAGCTCCCACTCGACGCGCTGCAGGAAGACGCCCTCTTCCTGGTCGGTGTGCTGGTCGGCGTGGATGATGTTGCCGTTGTGTTGGTAGAGGAAGTCCGACACGGCGGCGACGATGCCTCTCTGGTCCCGGCACGAGATCAGCAGGACCGCGGTCACACCGTCGCGAGCCATCCGCGGGTTAGCCGGCGCCTTTGTTCAGCGCTCGCAAAGCCGCGACCAGCTCCGCCGCCGCCGGGTGATCGCCGGAGTGGCGCGCATAGCGGGCGTAGCGCACGATGCCCTCGGTGTCGATGATGAAGGTGCCCGGCATCTGGAAGGCGTCCCCGACGACGCGCTCGACGAAGTGGCCCTTCGCGGCCGCCTCCATGCCCCGGGCGATCGCGGCGGGTCCGACCACCTCCCAGAGCGAGCCCCGCTTCAGTCCGAAGGCGCGATAGGTCTTTCGTTCCGCATCGGCCAGGCAGGGGAAGGGCACGCTGAAGCGGTCGCAGAGCGCCTGGGCTTGCTTCGGGTCACCCTGGGTCACAGCCACGATGTGGCCACCCGCGTCCTCGATCTCCGTC
>DATIEW010000024.1:0-2228 GCA_035455585.1 Vicinamibacterales bacterium
GGTAGGTTCCAGCGGTTCCGAGCTCGCTTCCCGTCAAACTCGTCACCGGTCACCGATGCTCCGGCGCGACTTCCTCTCCCATCTCTCCGCCTTCGGCGTGGCGCTCGCCGGGCTGCCGCGTTTCCCCCTGTGGTTGCGCCCGCGGTTCCAGTCGAGCCCGTTCAGCCTTGGCGTCGCGTCCGGCGATCCCACGCCCGACGGCGTGGTGCTGTGGACGCGGCTCGCGCCTGATCCGCTGAACGGAGGCGGAATGCCCGCCGAGGGCGTGGAGGTGCGCTGGGAGTTGGCGGCGGACGATGCGATGCGGCAGGTGGTGCGGCAGGGGTCGGCGATCGCGCGGCCCGATCTCGCCCACTCGGTGCACGCCGAAATCGACGGCCTCGAGCCGGCGCGCTGGTACTGGTATCGCTTCACCGTCGGCGGTGACGCGAGCCCGATCGGTCGCACGCGCACGGCGCCGGCCGCGGGGACGACGCCGGAGCGGTTGCGCTTTGCCTTCGTCTCGTGCCAGCACTACGAGCAGGGGCACTACACGGCGTATCGGCACCTCGCCGGCGAGGATCTGGACCTGGTGGCGCACCTGGGAGACTACATCTACGAGCGCGCCACCAATCCCAACGCGCCTGCCCAGGCCATCGTGAGACGCCATCCCGGCGAGGAGACGACCGATCTGCGGACGTACCGGCATCGTTATGCGCTGTACAAGTCCGATCCGCACCTGCGGGCGGCGCACCAGGCGTTTCCCTGGATCGTGACCTGGGACGATCACGAAGTGGCCAACAACTACGCCGACGGCGTCTCGCAGGACGCGCAGCCACCCGAGCGCTTCCTCGCACGGCGCGCAGCGGCGTATCAGGCGTACTACGAGCATCAGCCCTTGCGGCGCGCGTCGATCCCGAAGGGGCCGGACATGCTGCTCTATCGCACGCTGGCGTTCGGTTCGCTCGCCCGCTTTCACGTGCTGGACACACGGCAGTACCGGGCCGACCAGGCGTGTGGCGATGGGAACAGGATCCCGTGCCCGGAGTGGAACGACCCCGCGCGCTCGATGCTGGGGGCGACGCAGGAACGCTGGCTCACCGAGCAGGTGCGACGCTCATCGGCCCGGTGGAGCGTGCTCGCACAGCAGGTCTCGTTCATCTCCGTGCCGAATCCGTCGCGCCCGGACCTCGTGTACATGGATGGCTGGAGCGGCTATCCGGTCGCACGCGATCGGCTGATCGACTTCATGGCGTCCCAGCGCGAGCGCAACTTCGTGGTGCTCACGGGCGATATCCACGCCAGCTTCGTGATGGACGTGAACCGGCGCGCCAACGACACGGCGACGCCGGTCATGGGGACGGAGTTCATGGGCACGTCGATCAGCTCCGGGGGTGACGGCGCCGAGCGATGGCCGACGCTGCAGGCCTATGAGACCACCGTACCCGCCATGCGCTGGCACAGCGCGCGGCGAGGGTACGCTCGCTGCGAGCTCACACCGCGGCAGTGGCGCACAGAGTACCGGGTCGTTCCGTTCGTCAGGCAGCCCGATGCGCCGGTCGAGACGAAGGCGAGCTTCGTGGTGCAGGCGGGGAGGCCGGGCGTGAATCGTGACGGCTGATCGCTGAATCGCTGTAGCGGTCGGCCGTCAGCCGGTTCCTTTCTGGCGTGTGCGCGCGCGCGAGGCAAGATTGGGGCATCCCAGCGTCCCCGCCATGCGACTGCGATTCCTTCTCCTCCCGGCTGTCGTTCTCCTCCTCCTGCCTCACGACGCGTCGACCCAGGGCCGCGGCGGCCGGGGTGGAGGAGCGGGCGGTGCCGCCGCGGGCTCCGTGCCGGGCAGGCGCGCCATCACCGTCGACGACCAGTACCGGCTCCGCAACGTCGGGAATCTCCAGATCTCCCCGGACGGCGAGTGGGTGCTGTACAGCGTCTCCGGGCTCGATTCCGCACGCGATCGCAGCCAGTCGGACCTGCACGTCGTGCGGTTCGACGGCAGCCGCCGGCTGCAACTCACGTATTCCCCGGAAGGCGAGGGGTCGCCGCGCTTCAGCCCCGATGGCCGCTACATCTCGTTCACCGCGTCCCGCGGGGCAGGGGGGGAGTCCGGATCGGGCGCTCAGATCTGGTTGCTGGACCGCCGCGGCGGCGAGGCGCAGCGCCTCACCAACGTGAGGGGCGGGATCTCCTCGTACGAGTGGTCACCCGACGGCAAACGCCTCCTCCTCACGGTGCAGGACACGGCCGCG
>DATIEW010000025.1:0-5178 GCA_035455585.1 Vicinamibacterales bacterium
AGCCGCGCGAGCACGCGGCGCCCGGAACGCTCCAGCCCCTGGTTGATCTTTTCGACTTCGCTGGTCAGCGCACGCTGCACTTCGGCCACGATGCGAGGCGCGATCGATTCGATCGCGCTGAACTCCTCGGGGTGCAGGTACACGTGATAGACGGTCGGCGCGAGGGTCGAGAAGGGAAGGGGGTAGAGGTTGAGCATCAGCTCGTCCCGCACGCCCTTCCAGATGTGCCGGCCGGTCGGGACCCTGGTTGCAGGCATCGGTCGTTCGTCCCAGGCGGAATGCCCCGCTGCGTGACTATGATTGATTGCGTGCGGTGAGGAAGTCTCAAGGGATTCCCAAAGAAACCGCAGAAGGTGGCCGGACATGCGCGTGATGTTCGACCGGTTCGTGTTCGATTCCGATACCCGGGAGCTGCTGAAGGACGGGCAGAGGCTGCACGTGTCGCCGAAGGCGTTCGACCTGCTCCACCTGCTGCTCGAACGCCGCCCCCGAGTCGTCAGCAAGGCCGAGCTGCACGACCGTATCTGGGCCGGCGCGTTCGTGGGGGACGCCAACCTCAGCGTGACCGTCGCCGAGGTCCGTCACGCGCTCGGCGACGACTCGAGGGAAGGGCGGTTGATTCGAACGGTCCACCGGGTCGGCTACGCGTTCTGCGGCCAGGTGTCGGACGTGTCGGCCGGCGGTCCCTCGCCGCGGGCGTCGTACTCGCGCGCGTGGCTGAGCTGGAACCAGGCGACGTTCCAGCTCGGCATAGGCGAGAACGTCGTCGGCCGGGATCCCCGCTGCGACGTGTGGATCGATGCCTCAGGCGTGTCACGCCGGCACGCGCGGATCACCGTGAGCGGGGACGAGGCGCGGCTGGAGGATCTGGACAGCAGCAATGGTACATTCGTCGGCGGCCGGCGCGTGACGTCTTCCCGCTGCCTCGCCGATGGCGACGTCATCGAGCTGGGCGCCGCATCGGTGACCTTCCGGCTGTGGTCGGAGGAGAACGCGCCGCGGACGGAGAGGATCAAGAAGTTGTGAGTTGTGAGTTCGTAGTTGTGAGTTCGGCCCCCATCAACCGGCCGGCCGCGGCGTCAGGCCGCCGCTACTCCGCGCGCAGCGCGATGATGGGATCGATCGCGGCGGCGCGCCGGGCCGGCAGATACCCGGCGGCGAGCGCCGCGCCGACGAGCACGGCCGCAAACGCCAGCACGAGGCGCGGATCGCTCGTGGCTGACCCGACGAGGCCGGCTTCGATCAGGCGCCCGACCGCAACCGACAGGAGCACGCCGATGACGGCGCCGATGGCGGTGAGCCGGCCGGCCTGCCCGACGGTCAGCCCCATGACGTCGCGCCGCGAGGCGCCGAGCGCGATGCGCACGCCAATCTCGTGCGTGCGCTGGGCCACCAGATACGTCATCAGGCCATACACGCCGACGACGGCCAGCAGGAGCGCGAGCGTACCAAATACACCCATGATGCTCGCGATGTATTGCAGGCCGATGGTCCTCTCCTGCAGTACCTGTCGCATGGGCATGACGTCGTAGGCGGGCTGCGTGGGATCGACCGCACGCAGCGCTCCGAGCGCGCCGGCCGTCAGCGTCGCAGGATCGCTCGACGTCCGGAGGACGAGCACGAGCGAACCGGCAGGTGACTGCTCGTACGGCACGTAGACGGTGGGAATGTTCCGCCGGGAGAACCAGTCCTGGATGATGTCGCCGGCGACGCCCACGACGGTGCGCCACTCGGTTCCGACCTTGATCCGCCTGCCGAGCGGATCGGCGTCGGGCCAGGACCGGCGCGCGAGCGAGTCGCTGACGACCGCTACGGGCTGGGTGTCCGGGCGATCCGACGCCGCTATGGCGCGGCCGCTGAGGAGCGGAATGCGCATCGCGTCGAAAATGCCGGGCGTCGCACTCCGGAAATCTGCCGACGGAGGGTTCACCGGGTCCGGGATCGGCTGGCCCTCGATTTCGATCGCCCGCCCGCTGTTGCTCCCGATGGATGGGATGACGTTGACCGCGGCCGCCGCCTCGACGCCCGGCAGCGCGCTCAGCCGGTCCACGACGGCCGACGTGAAGTTCCGCCGGACCTGCGCCTCGCTGTACTTCGCATCCGGCAGCACGAGCCTCATCGTGAGCACGCCGTCCGGGTCGTAGCCCTGCGGCCCGTTGAGAAAGCGATATGCCCCCAGCGCACCCATCCCCGAAGCCACGAGCAGCGGCAGCGCGAGCGCGACCTCGGCGACGACGAGCCCGCGCCGAAGTCGCTGGCGCGTCCGGCTGACGGTGGCGCTCCGGCCCCCTTCCTTCAAGGCCTCAGCCAGCCTCGGGCGGGCAGCCTGGAGCGAAGGGAGCATGCCAAAGATCATCGACGTGAGGAGCGCCAGCGCGGTCGTGACCGCGATGAGCCGCCAGTCCACGTCGATCGACTCCCATCCAGGCACGAACTTGAGGATCTTGGCGGGCATCGCTCCGCGGAACGCCTCGAGGCTGATCCAGGCGACGGCGATGGCCGCGGGAACCGCCGCGAGAGCGAGCAGCGCGCTCTCCAGGAGCAGCTCGCGCACGACGCGTCCCTGGCTCGCACCCATGGCCAGCCGGACGGCGACGTCGCGCTGGCGTTCGGCCGCTCGCGCCAGCAGGAGGCTGGCGATGTTGGCGCAACCGATGACGAGGACGAAGATCGCCGATGCCTGCCAGAGCGCGAGCACGGGGCTCAAGCCCTGGTCGATCATGCCCTGGCTCAGCGTCCACACGTTCGTGGTGCGGTTCCGGTTCGCGTCCGGAAACTGCTGCCGGAGGTTGTCGCCGATCACCGCCACCTGCGCTTTCGCGTCCTCGAGCGACCGGCCGGGGGCCAGCCGTCCGATCACTGTCAGGTAATGTCTGTTGCGGACCGCCGCGGTCTCGGTATCGAACGCGAGCGGCGCCCACACTTCGGCGCCGGTCGGGAAGTCGAATCCCGGCGGCGCGATTCCGACGACCTCGTGGGCTTCGGCATCCAGGGTGATCGTCTGGCCGACGATCGCCGGATCGCCTCCGAACCGGCGTTGCCACAGGCCGTAGCCAAGCACGGCTCGGCGGTGTTCCCCGAACGTCTCCTCGACTGGCAGGAAGGCCCGGCCGTGCACGGGCTGCACGCCGATGATTCGGAAGAAACCCGGAGAGACGAAGAACCCCTGGACGCGCTCCGGTTCGTCGCGGCCGACCAGGTTGACATCCCACCACTGGAACGCTGTCAGGTGCTCGAAGGTGTCGGCCCGCCGCCTCAGGTCGAGGAAGTTCGCCGGAGATATGGTCTCGTCCGTATTGTCGAAGCTGCTGCCCTCTCTGCGGTCCCAGATCATGGCGATTCGATCGACGTCCCGGAAGGGAAAGGGCCTGATGACGAGAGCGTCGATAATGGCGAAGACAGCCGCGTTCGCGCCCAGGCCGAGCGCGAGCGTGAGGACGACGATGCCGGTCAGCATGGGTGTCTTGCGCAGCGACCGGAAGGCGTAGCGAGTTTCGAGTCCGATGGTCCGCATGGGCGTCTCCCTCTTGATAGCTACGCCCGTGCCTGCCGGGATCTGACGGCGCGGGAAAGCCCGGCTGCTCCGCTGCCATGCGTATCGCACGGCGAGGCGCAACGCCTGGGCGCAATACCAGACATCAGCGCGGCGTGGCGATCGAGTCGATGCAACGACGGCATGTTCCTCATGGAGATCTCCAAGCACCGTCTCCGTCCAGCCGCGCGGGAGCAGGCGTGCCAGGAGGCGCTCGACGATCGCCGGGGGACCGATGCGAGGGCGCGTCACGGCTCGAGCGTGCTTTCGAGGCCCTGCCACAACCGGAGAAGGGACTTCCGCGACGCGCGGACCGCCGCGAGGCCTGTCCGGGTCACGCTGAAGTACCGCCGCGAGCGGCCCCCGCGCTGCGGCAGCGGTTCGCTCACACGCGAGGTCAGGCAGCCCTTCGCTTCCAGGCGCTCGAGCGCCGTATACAGGGCGCCTCGAGCGACCGACCGTCCCGTCCGGGTCTTGATCTCCTGGCGCACCGGGATGGCGTACGCCTCATCTCCCAGCCGCAACACAGCCAGCAGCACGACCTGCTCGAACTCTCCGAGGTAGGTTTCCATGGGCCTGCATTGTAGGCCAAATACGCGACGGTTCAACGGAATGTTCCGAACGCCCAAGTCCCAACCGCTGTCTGGGAATCGGAGTTGGAAGTTGAGAGCGCCCGGCTTGTCCCTCGAGACGTCCTTGTTGTACAAGCTCATGAGCGGGCTAGGCGCGCGGGCCTGCCACCATTCCGGTGGGGGGCCGGCCGCCCTCGCGCCGCCCCCGGTTTCGGTAAGGAGCTAGCCCGTGATCGCTTCTCTTCTGACGTCTCTGGCGCGTGCGGCGATCGTGGCGCCGATCGCGGCCGCAGTGCTGTTCGTGCCTATCGATGCGCAGGATCGGCTGAAGAGCATGCCGGGCTACGAACGGTTCCAGAAGCTCGCGCAGCAGATTCCGGGGGCGGTCAGCAGCGGCGCGGTGAGCCCCGACTGGAGCGACGACGGGAGCAGCTTCGAGTACGCGCACGACGGCAAACTCTATCGGTACGACGTGGCGGCCCGCGCGGCGAAAGAGCTGGGCCCTGCTCCGGAGCCCGCGGGTGGCGGGCGCGGCGGTCGTGGGGGGCGGGGCGGCAGGGGCGGTCAGGCGGGCGCGATCGAGCGCGGCCGGCAGGCCGTGTCCGCCGATTCGCCCGACGGAAAGCTGAAGGCGTTCTATCGTGATCGAAACCTGTGGATGAGCGACGCTGCCGGTGGCGGCGAGGTTCAGATCACCACGGACGGCACCGAGACGGACCGCATCAAGTACGGCACGGCGAGCTGGGTCTACGGGGAGGAGCTGGGCCAGCGGACCGCCATGTGGTGGTCGCCCGACAGCCGGAGGATTGCCTACTACAGGTTCGACGAGAAGCAGGTGCCGGACTACTACCTGCAGCTCAAGCAGACAGACATCCAGAGCAGCGTGGATATCGAAGCGTATCCCAAGGCGGGCGCGCCGAACCCCGTCGTGGAGCTGCTCGTCTACGACGTCGGGACGAAACAGGTGACCCGGATCGACGTGCGCGACGGGAAGCCCTTCGACAACGACATCGTGGGCCACTACGTGTACCGCGTCGCGTGGTCGGCCGATGCCACCGAGCTGCTCTTCAACCG
>DATIEW010000026.1:0-6041 GCA_035455585.1 Vicinamibacterales bacterium
AGGAAAAGCAAGAGATCACGGCGAGTAATGGCAGATGGAATAGCCTGACCTGGTCGTTGTCGCGGGTCGCGACGGCGCGTGACGTGTTGCGGCGCGTCAACGCGAACGAACGGAGCGGACGAAGAACGCATGACAGTCAACTCCCGGCATGCACAGCGCTCAACCCCTGATTCCTGGTTTCTCCTGATCTCCTGATCTCCTGTGCAATCCTCCTGATCTCCTGATCTCCTGTTCCTCCAGGCGACTCCAGTTCCCTCCACCGCCGGAAATCGTCACCGCTGTGACGAATCACGGCACAGGCCCAGGCAGTCCCCGACGCAAGTGATTGAATTCCCGTGCACATCGTCTGGCACCAGCCTTGCTCCCCCTGACGGGACGTCAGCCCACACTCAAATGACGGCGAACCTCCTCCGATTCTTCGGCGGCTGTCTGTTCCTCGGCCTTGCGACGCTCTCCGCGCTTCCCGCTCCCGGCGAGGTGGCCTGGCGGGCCACCATTGCCGCAACCGAATGGGGCTATTGGCTGGCCATCGCCGCTCTCCTCCCCCTCATTCCGACGAAGAATCAGAGAAGAATAGGAAAGGCGGGCGCGGCGCTCAGCCTCGGCGCGATCGCCCTCTTTCTCCTGCCGGTCTTGCGCGCGTGGGAAATGAACCACGCGCTTCCGGCCGCCTTCGACGCCACGTTCGGGCCGGACAGGCGCACGCGTGCGCACTTCGCCGAGGATCCGCGCAGCGAGCCGCTGGTGCTGCCCGAGCTGCTGCGGCCGCAGACCCTTCCCGCGGTCCGCTTCGAGGAGCGCGTCTTTCGCAGCCTCGAAGCCGAGAAGCTCACGCTCGACATCTACCGCCCTGCCTACGAGCACGGCCGGCTGCCGGGAGTCATCGTCGTGCACGGCGGCATGTGGCGTGAGGGCAACAACGCCGACTTCGTCGCGCTCAACGCCTACCTCGCGGGCCGTGACTTCATCGTCGCGGCGATCAACTACCGGCTCGCGCCGCGCTGGCCGTTTCCGGCTGCCCGCGATGATGTCCTCGCGGCGATTGCGTACATGAAGGTGTACGGACCGGAGATTGGACTCGATCCGGCGAGGCTCGCGATCGTGGGGAGGGGAGCCGGCGGGCAGCTCGCGCTGCTGGCAGCGTACACGGCGAGCGACCCGTCCATCCGGGGCGTGATCTCCCTCTATGGCCCGACGGATCTCCGGTTCGGGTACGACAGCGCTGCAGCGTCCCACTCGATCGATGCGCGCGGCGCGCTCGAAGCGTACCTGGGCGGCCCGCCGGGAGCCGCGGGCGACGCCTACTATGCGGCTTCGCCGATCAACTTCGTGACCGCCTCGTCGCCGCCGACGCTGATGATCCACGGGCAGCGCGACGGGATCGTGCCGCCGCAGGCGAGCGAACGGCTGGAGGCGCGCCTCCGGGATGCCGGGGTGAAGCACCTCTACGTGCGCCTCCCCTGGGCCACGCACGGCTGCGACAAGAGCTTCGGCGGGCCGTGCGGCCAGATAGCCACCTATTCCGTCGAGCGGTTCCTCGACGCCGTGATGACCGCTCCCCGGACGCCCGCGACCCGGACTGCCTCCAACCTGCCCGGTCGCGCGAAGTTCGACTGACCACCGACGCTCCAGACTCCCAACTCCCAAGCGCCCAACTCCCAAACTCCCAAGTCCCAAACGTCCAACTCCCAAACGTCCAACTCCCAACCGAGCGGCTCGCTACGGCCCGCACGGGACAAGCGCCGCGCCGCTCATCGGCCCACGCGCATCCACAAGCCGCCGGTAGCGTGCCGCCAACGCTGTCTCCCTTGTCCCTTCTCCCTCTTCTCTATCCCGTCGCCCCTTGCCCCTTGCCCATCGCCATTGCCCATTGCCCATTGCCCATTGCCCATTGCCCATTGCCCATTGCCCATTGCCCATGACGATTGTCACCCCCGGCGCCTGACCAGTTGCACTACCGGCCTCGCGGATGGCGTCTGATACTGGGGCCAGCTCGCAGGCCGCTGAATTAGCCCGGCCTGATGGGCAGTGGCCAATGGGCCATGGCAAAACAGGCGCATGTGGCCCATGTGCCATTGCCCATTTGCCATTCAGGATGCGTTCTTGAGCATCCTGCGAGGCCCGCACGGCGCGCCTGCGAGCCGGGGCCCCCACGATGCGTTCTGTGCATCGTGGGGTGGGACGGAGCGGCGCGGGGCGCAGGGTCCCCGCAAGCGACCGAGCCGGCCAGGCCAAGGCTACGGCGGCCCGCCGTAGCGCTTCGCGCGAAGGTGGGGGTGTGGGACGGAGCCCCACGCCAGGAGGAGGGAACGACATGATTGCTGAACTCCGAGGGGTCACCAAGCGCTACGGCCGGGTGACGGCGCTCGACAACGTCACGCTCGCGCTCGAGGCCGGCCGTGTCACGGCCGTGCTCGGCCCCAACGGCGCGGGCAAGACGAGCGCAGTAAAGCTGCTGATGGGACTCACGCGTCCGACGCTGGGAACGGCGAGCCTCTTCGACGTCAGTCCGCGGGCGCCCGAGGCGCGGCGCCGTACGGGAGTGATGCTCCAGATCGCGAAGGTGCCTGAAACGCTCACCGTCCGCGAGCACGTGCATCTGTTCTGCAGCTACTACCCCGCGCCGATGCCGGTCGCCGCGGCGCTGGACGCGGCGGGACTGACGGCGGTTGCCGATCGGCGGTTTGGTGCGCTGTCGGGCGGGCAACGGCAGCGCGTCCAGTTCGCGCTCGCCATCTGCGGCAACCCCGACCTCCTGTTCCTGGACGAACCGACTGCCGGCATGGACGTGGAGTCGCGGCGCGCGTTCTGGCAGCAGATTCGCTCGCTGGCCTCCCTCGGGCGATCCATCCTCCTCACGACGCACTACCTCGAGGAAGCGGATGCGCTGGCCGACCGCATCGTGATGCTCAACGGCGGCCGGATAGTCGCCGACGGTGCGCCGCACCAGATCAAGGCGCGAACGGCGTCGCGACGGATACGGTGCGTGACATCGTTCGCTCTGGCGGCCATCCAGGCGCTGCCGGACGTGCAGTCGGTGCGCCTGGACGGCGCGGCGGTCGAGATCCTGACGAGCCACGCCGAACCCGTCGTGCGCGAGCTGCTGGCTGGCGATGCCGGGCTGTCCGGGCTCGAGGTCTCGGGCGCCGGCCTGGAGGACGCGTTCCTGACGCTGACGTCGGCGGCAACCCCCACGGCACACCGGTCGGAGGACGGGCATCGGATGGCTCTTGTTGGAGGTATGCGATGAGTTCTGGAGAAGCGACGGCTCTGCGCCCGTCTGCGGCACGAATCTACGGTCTCGAGGCCCGGTACGAGTTCCTGAAGCTCCTGCGGATGCCGGCATACGCGATTCCGACGCTGACGTTTCCGGTGATGTTCTACGCCCTTTTCGGGGTCGTCTTCCGCAGCCAGGGTGCCGGCAGCGTGACGATGGCCACCTATCTCCTCGCGACCTACGGCGCCTTCGGCGTCATCGGCGCAGCCTTCTTCGGCTTCGGCGTCGGGTTCGCTGTCGAGCGCGGACAGGGCTGGATGCTGCTCAAGCGCGCGACGCCGATGCCGCCGATGGCGCTCTTCGTCGCGAAGCTCTTCATGTGCACGATCTTCGCGGCGGCGATCGTCGCGCTGCTGGGCACGCTCGCCGCCACGCTCGGCGGCGTGCGTCTGCCCGCCGCATCCTGGCTCGCGCTGTCGGCGACGCTCATCGTTGGATCCTTGCCGTTCTGCGCGCTCGGGCTCGCGCTCGGCTACCTCGTTGGCCCCAATGCCGCGCCCGCCATCGTCAACCTGGTGTACCTGCCGATGGCGTTCGCCTCGGGGCTCTGGATACCGATCGAAGCCCTGCCGTCCCTTGTGAAGACGGTCGCCCCGTTCCTGCCCGCGTATCACCTCGGGCAGCTTGCCCTGCGCGCCGTGGGCGCCGGGCTCGGGGCGCCAGCCTGGACGCACGTCACTGCGCTGGCTGGCTTCACGGTGATCGGTCTGGCCGTCGCGGTCTGGGGGTACTGGCGCGATGAAGACAGGATGTTCGGATGAACCACGTTCAGCCCTCCAGGCGCGCCAAAGGCGCGCCCCGCCGGAGCGGAGCGGGGAGAAGGGGCCCCCGCGAGCGACGGCGATGGGGGGTCCGGCGGGGCGAAGCCCCCCGGTCAAGGAGTGACGATGTCTCGAAATGTGATTGCAATGCTTGCCGCCGGCATAGCGCTGGTGGTTGCCGGGATCGTCGGGGCGAAGCGGGGTGACGACAATCGAGCACAACGGGAGACGCCCGGGACGTTCGTGATCGCGAACGTCGCGGTATTCGATGGCCAGCGCCTGGTGGGACCGGCCAGCGTTACCGTGCGCGATGGCGTGATCGCCGCAATCGGCGAGCCGCCTCCTTCCGGCGCGACGATGGTCGAAGGAGAAGGCAGAACGCTGCTGCCGGGGCTCATCGATGCGCATACGCACGCCTTCAACGACGCGCTGACGCGCGCGCTGGTGTTCGGGGTGACGACCGAACTGGACATGTTCACCGATCACCGGTTCGCCGCGCGGATGCGCGAGGAGCAGCGCAGTCCGGACGGCGCCGCGACACGGGCGGACCTGCTCTCGGCCGGCACGCTCGTGACCGCTCCAGGCGGCCACGGCACGGAGTACGGCGTGCAGATCCCGACGCTCGCCTCCGCGGCCGACGCGGACGCGTTCGTCGCGGCGCGGATCGCGGAAGGGTCCGACTACATCAAGATCGTCTACGACGACGGCGCGAGCTACGGGCTGCACATACCGACGATCGACCGCGACACGCTTCGCGCGGCGATCGGGGCCGCGAAGCGGCGCGACAGGATGGCGCTCGTGCATATCGGCTCCCGGAAGGCGGCTGAGGAAGCGATCGAGGCGGGCGCCAGCGGCCTGATCCACCTGTTTGCCGACAGGGAGGCCGGCGCGGGCTTTGCCGCGGCGGTGGCGCGCGCCGGAGCCTTCGTGACGCCGACCCTCTCGGTGATCGAGAGCACGACCGGAAGGGCGAGCGGCGCATCGCTCGGCGGCGATCCCAGAATCGCGCCGCTCATTACCGCGCCAGAGCGGACGGCGCTCGGCGCGAGCTTCCCGAGACGGCCAGGCTCCACGCTGAATCTCGAGCATGCGCTGGACACCACGAGGCGCCTGCACGAGCTGGGCGTGCCGATCCTGGCCGGTACCGACGCGCCGAATCCCGGCACGGCGCACGGCGCCAGCATCCACCGGGAGCTGGAGCTGCTCGTGCGTGCGGGGCTCTCAGCCGAAGCTGCGCTCGCTGCCGCGACGTCGGTGCCGGCCCGCGTCTTCGGCCTGACCGACCGCGGACGTATCGCGTCAGGGCTGCGCGCCGACCTGCTGCTCGTCACCGGCGACCCCACGCGCGACATCACGGCCACGCGCGACATCGTCGCGGTCTGGAAGGCCGGCGTGCGCGCGGAGCGGCTCCCGGCGTCGGCCGCGCCGGGTGCGCCGATTGCAGCCACCACCACCGGACTCGTCAGCGACTTCGAAAGCGGCGAGGCCCGCGCGGAATTCGGCGCCGGCTGGCAGATTTCGACCGACAGCCGGATGGGCGGGAAATCCGTGGCCGCGATGGAAGTCGTCGAGGGCGGAGCCGGCGGCTCCGGCCGCGCCCTCGCAGTGAGCGGCACGCTGGCTGCCGGGGCGCTGTATCCGTGGGCCGGCGCCATGTTCTTCCCCGCCGACAACCCGATGGCCCCAGCCGATCTTTCGCGCTTCAAGAGCATCGTCTTCTCGGCGCGCGGCGACGGCGGCCGGTACCAGCTCATGGTGTTCGCCGATCGGCTGGGCAACATCCCGGCGACCCACGCCTTCACGGCCGGGTCGGACTGGCAGGAGTTCGCCGTCCCCTTCGCGTCCCTCTCGGGCCTGGACGGGACGGACATCAAGGGGATTCTCTTCTCGGCCGGGACCCGGCCCGGGGCTTTTCGCCTCGTGATCGACGACGTGCGGTTCCGGTGATAATGCTCGTGGACGCTGAAGTCTTGAGTTTTGAGTTGTGAGAGCGTGTGAATGAA
>DATIEW010000027.1:0-3438 GCA_035455585.1 Vicinamibacterales bacterium
CAGCATCGCCACCACGAGGATCGCGAAGGTCCCTGTGTGCGACAGGAATGCGGCGGCGACCACCGCCGCGAAGAGCGCGAGCGCCAGTGGTCGATCGAAACCGACGGACGCCGTGGCCATCAGAAAAAGAACCGCGACCGACAGAGATTGCGCGAACGCGTTCGTGAGGTTTCCGACCGTGACGACGCGAAACGACAACGGCATGAGGTGGTGAAGGCCCACGGTAATCGCCGCCGCCAGCCGATCCCCGCCGTTCCGCACGACGGCCGAGTACAGCAGGATGCCCGCGGCCGCGTGACCCGCGCAGACGATGATCCTGAGGAGCATCGTGTCCCCGGTGCCCGGCCGTACGAAATCGGCGAACGGCAGCGCGACAACGTACAGGCCCGGAGCATACGGAAACCGGTAGCCGCCGGGTGCGATCGACGTGAAGTGGAAGTTGCCCGCCACCACGTCGCGGAAACGGTGGGCGTGGAACAGCGCATCTCCGATCGGCATGTCGGGATGCAGCAGCACCAGCAACTCGAGCAGCAGGGCCGAGGCCGAGAACGCGGCGGCGAACTTCGCGGTGTTCCGGAGCGGCTCCCGGCGGCCGGCTTCGACCGCCAGCGTCAGCGCGGTCGACAGCAGCCCGATCCAGACGGCGAGCCGGACCGCCAGGTCCGGGAATTCGGTGTACGGTCCGAACCCGCGCGCGATCGCCGCCGCGATGCCGGCACTCAGCAGGATGACCGCGCCGACGGCTGACCCGGGGGTCACGCCCAGCAGGGCGATCGCGGCGCCCATCGCCGCCGACGCCAGCAAAGTGCCCGCAAAGGCTCGGCGAGGCGCGAGGACCGCGCCTGAGGGTTCCAGGCGCAGCCAATCCACCATGACGCCGAGCGATCTGGGATCGTGCGGGCCGGGCACGAACGTATCGGACACCCGCAGGGTCACGGTAAGCCCGCTGCGCTGTGGGCGGGCCGGGATGGTGATCCTGACGTTCTCGAAGTCCGGAGCGGTCGCGTAGCTCGACACGACCAACCCGTCGGCGAAGAGCTCGACGGTGGGATTGCCTTCGACGCGCGCGCCGCGTACCCGCATCACGAGAACCCACTCGACCTGACGGGGGATGCCGGGGAGGCGCATGCTTGCCTCGCCGCCGGTCCACGCGAAAGTGAGTCCCGACGCGCGGTCGCGCTCCGCAGGGTAGATTCCGGTCACCAGGCCGGGCGGCGAGGTGTCGAAGTCGACCTGAAGCGCCGGCGCCGTCCCGTAGAAGAGCACCAGCCAGGTCGCGCCCGCGACCGCACCGAGGATCGCGGTGGCGATGGCTCTTCCAAACGGACGCGTCACTGGCGCCCGCCTCCGACGAGCTGCTGGTAGAGCTCCTGATAGCGAGCGGCCGCGACAGCCGGCCGGAACTCCCGTTCGATCGTCTCGCGTGTGGCGGGCGACGTGCGCCGGCCGTTCCGGAGGAAGTGAACGATGGCACCGGCCAGGGCCTGCGGATTCTCCCGGGGCACGATCGAGACGTTGGGCCCGAACACGTCGTGCAGCTCCAGACCGCCGGGGCTGTCGCTGGAGATGACCGGCGTGCCGCATGCGAGCGCTTCGACGGCCACGGTCGGCAAAGCCTCGAGCAGTGAAGGGAGGATGAAGAGATCGGCAGCGGCGCAGTACCGCGCGACCAGTTCGTTGCTCACGAGCCCCGTAAACGTCACATGACGCTCGACGCCGGCCGACCGCGTCGACGCTTCCAGCGATGGCGCGAGCGGTCCGGTTCCGCAGATGATGAGCCGTGTGTCCGGGAAGGGGCGGATGACCTCGTTCATCGCCTCGATCAGATACCGCTGGCCCGCCAGGACATGAAGCCGCTTCACGTTCACCAGCAGGTGCCTGTTCGAGATGCCCAGCGCAGTTCTGGTGCGCGCCTGCGCCTCCTCGTCGTGCCACTCGAACTGCGGGCCGACGGCCGGGTAGATCGTCTGCATGCCGCGGCGGGTCAACCCCAGCTCACCCGCGCGCGACCGCAGCCGATCGCTGTAGAAGGTCACCGCGGACGCCGCCGCGTACGCCCGCGAGAACAGATCGATCCACGGGCGCTTCGGCTGATAGTGCCAAATTTCGGTGCCGTAGAGCGTGAGGACGACCGGTTTGTCCCGGCGGCGGGCCAGCAGCACCGCCAGCTCGGCGAGCAGCCCGTTGCTGTGCACGTGGACCAGATCCGCGCGTGCCAGGGCCGGCTCCATGGCGCGCCGGATGCGCCAGGCTCTGTCGAGCGCTCCCACACGTGTCGTCCGATCGATGATGCCGCCTGTCCTGCGGGGAATCCAGGCGACAGGGCCAGGCAGCTGCGCCGCGCCCGCGGCGCGCGGTGGATGGGCGACGTATTCGACCGAGTCGCCGGTGTCCTGCGCCAGGATTCCGAGCTGCCAGGGCAGCAGCGCGTTGGCGGCCTGATCAGGCGGAAGGTGCGGCGTGACGTGGAGGATGTGCATCTGCGCGATCGCCCGGCGATCAGCACTTCCCGGGCCGGCAGTAGACGGCTCTGAACTCGCTGAAGGTCACCGGCACGGCACCGAGGGTCCCTGTAGCGAAGCTCAGGAAGCGCTCGAGCCGGTCGCAGAACGCGTCGAGTTCCGCCTGCGTGCGATTGTACGGGCTGCCGCCCACGATCGCTTCGCTCGAATGGAAGATCAGGTTGAGCACCGGCTCGCCCCTGCGTGCGAGGTCGCCCGCGAGGGCGATCATGTCCTCGAGCGACGAATACGAGGGGCGCAGCCAGCGCATCTTCACCAGGCGCAGCGCGCGCAGGATGCGTTTCGTCGTGTAGGGGTGCGGCGCCCGGGCGTACGCATGCTGCAGACGTCTCGGGAGCCGCCGGTTCAGCCCCGCCGAAACGGGAACCTCCAGCACGCCGCTGCTGCCGGCGCGCGTGGCGCTATCGTACGCGAGGAAGTAGGGACGCGGCGCGGCCTCGACGAACTCGGGACCGCCCTTGTGCGATTCGTAGAAGAGCGGCGCTACGCTGGACTCGACGAGATACCCCAGCCGTTCCAGTGCCGGTACATGACGTGCGGAGAAGCCGAAGCGGCCGGATCGGTACGACACGGGTCTCGCGCCCACCGCCGATTCGATCGCTTCCGTCAGCCTTGCGAGCTGCGCCTGGAACTGCGGAAGCGGCAGCGCCGAGGCGTACGGGTGCCGCCGCACGTCGTCGGCCGCAAACGGCGGCGTCTCCCAGGCGTGATGGTGCGCGCCGATCTCGCAGTCGCCTGCCTCGCGAAGGACACGGAGCACGCCCGCCGATCGGGCGTGGTGCGCCACCGGGAAGGTGATCAGGTAGGTCGGTCGCACGCCATGACGCGCGAACAGGCCGTGAAGCCGCGGCAGCGCGTAGATGTTCTCGAAGGTCTGACTCGCGCGCGCGGCGGCATCCCACTGGTTGTCGCCCTC
>DATIEW010000028.1:0-4492 GCA_035455585.1 Vicinamibacterales bacterium
TCACCACGGCGGCTACGACTATCGCATCTTCGAAAGCACCGGCGAGAACACGATCTTCTTTGCAGCCGATCTCGTCGGCACGCAGTGGATCAGCTTTCGGGCGCGCTACGAGTACGCCGACCGCGACGGATCGGGGTTGGACGAGTCGCTCTTGACGTCGATCGGCGAGCAGCCGGCGATGCGCCACTACGATATCGCCAACCGCACCCGCAACCGATTCACCGGACAGATCGACGTCGTGCCCAACGATGTGTGGACCTTCAGCGCCTCGGTTGGCGCCGGCCAGGACGAGTTCGACGACAGCTACTTCGGACTGCAGGAGTCGACGTTCCGCGTGTTCGCCCTCGCAGCGGACTACCGGAGCCCCAACGGGTTTGGTGCAGGCGTCAGCTACAACTACGAGCGCTACGCCGGACTGCAGCGATCGCGATCGGCCAGCTCCGGACAGACCCCTCCGCAGGAAACCGACCCCAACCGGGACTGGACCGTGGACTCGACGGAGCGGGTGAAGTACTTCTCGATCTACTTCGCCCCTCCGAGGATCGGGCGGAGCACCGAAGCTCGATTGTCGTACGACTACAGCTACGCGGAGGGGAGCTACTTCTACGCGATCGTCCCTGGGGGCCCGCTGACGCCGCCCAATCAGCTCCCGAACGTGTACAACAAACTGCAGCAGCTGCGCCTCGACGTCAGGCACCGGCTGTCGAGCCGGCTGGCAGGCAGAATCTCGTATCTGTACGAGCCTTTCCGGGTCTACGATTTCGCCTTCGACCAGACCGTCGTCAACAGCATCGTCCAACCCAGTTCGCTCGTCCTTGGATACATCTATCGGCCGTACACGGCGCACTCCACTCTGGTCACCTTGATGTATTTCTGGTAGATCTAGACCGCATTGCTTGATGACGCCGGCCTTGACCCACGGGTGCTGATGAAGGCTTGGCTCAATTGCCTGGAACCCGTCGGTCCCAAGGCCTCCAGGCGCAAACCGTTCAACATTCCGGGGGAGTCATGTCAAAGATGTCCACGACGCGAAGAACCCTGGCCGTGACCGCGCTCACCGCGGCGCTCGCGGCGCCACTGGCAGCAGCGGGCCAGGACGCCGCACAGGTCAAGAAGGGAGAGGAGGTCTACACGGCCCAGAAGTGCTCGATCTGCCACTCCATCGCCGGCAAGGGCAACAAGCTGAATTCGCTCGACGGCGTCGGCAAGAAGCTGACGGCCGACGAGATCCGCCAGTGGATTACCAACCCGAAGGTAATGACCGCGAAGACCAAATCCACCAAGAAGCCGCCGATGCTGGACAAGTACGGCAGTCTGCCGAAGGCAGATCTGGACGCGCTCGTCGCGTACCTGCAGAGCCTGAAGTAGCAGGAGCCTGACACCGTCGATCGACGCACGCAGCATCCAGCGAGCACGCTGGATATGGCGATGGACGTGTGTGGACTCTCGAGGATGAGACACACCAAGATCGTGGCAACCGTAGGACCAGCCAGCGACAGCGTCGCGCTGCTCGGCGAGCTCGTCGAGGCCGGCGTCGACGTCTTCCGGCTCAACTTCTCGCACGGGACACACGAAACGCAGGCCGCCGCGTTCGGCCGCATTCGCGAGGCCGCCCGGCGGGCCGGCCGCCACATCGGCATCCTGCAGGATCTCAGCGGGCCCAAGATCCGGACGGGCCCTGTGACAGGAGATGCGCCCCTGGTCCTCGAGGAGGGCCGCGAGCTGCGCATCGCCGCGGGGGAGAAGCCAGCCGAACCCGGCCGCGTGTTCACGGCCTACGCACCTCTCATCGACTCGGCCAGGCCGGGCGATCGGCTGTTGCTCGACGACGGTCGCATCGAGTTGCGGGTAGTCGGGCGCGAGACGGACGATCTGGTCACCGTCGTGGTCAACGGAGGGCTGCTCGGTGCGCACAAGGGCATCAACGCTCCCGGCGTGGCACTGCCGGCTTCGGCGGTCACGCCGAAGGACGAGGCAGATCTGCGGTTCGGGCTGACGCTCGGGGTCGACTTCGTCGCGCTGAGTTTCGTGCAGACGGTCGAGGACGTCGGCCGCGCGCGAGCCATCATGATGGCCGAGGGTCGCGAAGTGCCCATCATCGCGAAGATCGAACGACCGGCGGCCGTCGACAACCTGGCCGCGATCCTCGGTGTGGCGCGGGGCGTCATGGTGGCCCGGGGCGATCTGGGCCTCGAGGTGCCCCTCGAGCAGGTGCCGCGCCTGCAGAAGGCCATCATCCGGCAGGCCCGGACGCTGGGGCGGCCCGCCATTCTCGCGACGCAGGTCCTCGAGTCGATGCGGCACGAGCCGCGGCCGACCCGCGCCGAGGTGAGCGATGCCGCCAACGCGGTGGACGAGGGCGCGGACGCCATCATGCTGGCCGGCGAGACCGCCGTTGGCGCTTTTCCGGTGCGCGCCGTGCGGACGCTCGATGCCGTCATTCGCGATGCCGAGCTGCTGCCGTCGACCGATCCGGTGCGGCCCGCCGTGGATCCTACGGGCAGCCTGCACGGGCGAGCGCTGTGCGAGGCCGCCGTCACCCTGGCCACGGCCGGTCGCGCCGACGCGATCGTCGCCGTGACCGACGAGGGCCGCACCGCGCGCCTGCTCTCGTCGCTGCGCCCGCCGGCGCCGATCATCGCGGTCACGCCGACCACAGCGACCGCAAGGCGGCTCGCGCTGCTGCGCGGCGTGCAGCCCTGTCTCAGCGCCGCGCGGGACGCCCAACGGCTGGAGGGAGAGCTGGTCGAAAGGGGCGTGGTCGCGCCGGGGGCCGTCCTGGTCTTCATCAACGTCAGCCCGGATCTCGACCGTTCGGATGCCAACTTCCTGACGCTTCGACGGATGGGCTCCTCACTGTTGGTCGACCGGACGGACGATAGCCCCGCGTCGGAACGCGCGGTGGCGTCATCGCCTCGCGCTGGAAGCGACTGACGCGCCCGGGTCGGTGCCAGCCTGCGGCGGGAGCGCCTTGATGGCCGGGTCGCGGGCGAGCCGAGGGTCGGTCGCGCGGTAGACCTCACCCATGCCGCCGGCGCCGAGCCGCGGGCCGACGAGGTAGGGACCCAGTCGCGAGCCGGTTGTCAAGATCAGGATTGGCAAGCCGGCCTCATCCTCGAGGGAGCACCGGCGGCGGCACTCACATCGCGGCCAGGCGGCGCTGCGCCAGCGGACGCGAGAACGCCACCTGCAGGATGTGGCCGGGCATCTCCAGAATCTGCGCGTAGAGATCCCGGGCCTTCGCCACTTCCTTCTTCGCCTCGTACGCCTGCGCCAGGAGCCCGAGAATGAACGGATCGGTCTGGTCCGCCTTCGACAGCTCCGCGATGGCGGCGTCGTACTCCTTCAGGTACAACGCGACGTAGCCCGCGAGATGAGGCGCGTGGCTGCGCTGTTCCTCGTCGAGACGGCCCCGGGCCACGATTGCGCGGACCCCCTCGATGTGTGTGCGGGCCGCATCGGCCTGCCCGCGGCGCGCCGCGATCCGCCCCTGCGCGTGCTGCCATCGCATCTCCCACAGGTCGGCGTCTTCGGGCGACAGCTTTTCGATGGTCTTCGAGGTCTCGTAGCCGGTGCGGTACCACTTCTCCGCGCTCGCCGTGTCGCCGGTCTCCAGATACACGCGACCGAGCGCGTTGGCGACCCCCGCCGCGCCGCCAGGCGAGCCCTCCTTCATCTGCCGGTCGAACACCTGCTGGTAGTACTTCGCGGCGCCGGCGGCGTTCCCTTCGAAGGCGTACGACACGGCCATCGCGGCAAGCGCCTGGTTGCGTGAGGCCTCGGGCGCGAGGGTGATCGCCTGCTGCAGGTGCGTCCGCGCCTCGGTATAGTTGCCCCGAAGATCCAGGACGCGTCCCATGCCGAGATGCGCGTCGAACCGATCCGGATGCGCCCCGGCGACCTTCCGGTAGATCGCCAGCGCCTCCTCGAACTGCCCCGCATTCTCCAGCTTCTGTCCTTCCTTGACCAGGGCGGCCGGATCGGTTTGCGCGAATGCGCCGGACGCGAACCCCAGCGCGACGAACACGACGGCGAGGACGTGGTGAGTCATGGCTGTATCAGTCTCCAGTGTTCAGTTTCCAGTTTCCAGTGCACACCAGACTACTTCAGCCCTCCGAGTTTCTCGCGCAAATCCGCCAGCGGCCGCCCCAGCAACGCCGGGACCTCCCCCCGGCTGCGGGCCCGATCGACGTTCGCCAGCATCGCGTCGAAGTTCGATCGAGCGGCGGAGATCCGTCGCCCCGGTCGCGACGTGGATCCGGACCGCCGGCGAGAGCGTCAGCACGCCGACCGTAGCGCGCTCACGGCTGCCCGCACCAGGTCCGCCGAGGCGCCCGCACGGACGAGGAGGCGCTCCCCGCCGCGGAGCTCGATCTCGATCACCGAGTCGGCAGGCTCACCAGCGACCTGCACCGGCACGAATGTCGGCACTAGTCCCGGTGCGACCGCACGGGGGGCTGCCGACAGCTTCCGCCGCCAATGCCACGACCCC
>DATIEW010000029.1:0-2006 GCA_035455585.1 Vicinamibacterales bacterium
TCCCTTCCTCGACACGTGCCCGCCGACCGATGCCGGCCGTCGCAGCGTAACCCTTGATGGAGGCCCTCGAAAATGAGCCCCGAACACGTCAATCCCCTGCAGTGGCACCAAGCCATCGGCTTTGCCCGTCAGTCCTGCGCCCGGGTCTTCCGCGACGGCGGGAGCCCAGCCGACGCGCTCCGCGCGTTCGGCGTGGCGTGCGAGGATGCGAGCGCCGCCGACTGGGACAAGGCCGTCGCGGCGATCGCGGCGCGGCTTTGCGCCCAGGCGCGGCCCCTGGCCGCGTGACGCCGTCCGCCTGCGCCTAAACGAACCTGCCCCGGCACCGCTGGGGCTTTTTTGTCCGTTGACGGCTTGATACTCTTGTTCTACATTTGTTCCTGTTGAGCAGCGTACGGGTGTGGGTCATGGCCGCGGACAGGGAGGACAAGGTCAGCCGGCAAGACCGCGCCGAACTGGGCGCGGAAGAGCGTCGCCTCCTCGCCCTGGAGGACATCGCCGACGAACTGCACCTCATCCGCGGCTATTTCGCCGACGTGAGCCTGTGGGTGGCGCACATCGGCCGCAACATGCCGGTCGGCCGCGGGCGCCCCTGACCCGGCCGGCTCGTGGTCGCGGTGGACGCATGGTTGAGGGGGTCCTGGTGGGTCCCCCGCTATGGTGGCATGGGGCATGATCTGGTTGGCCCGAGCTCGCACGCAGTCTCGATGCTTCAGAAGCTGGCCAGGCCGAAGCTCAGCGGCTGGGTCTTGTCAAAGGCCTCCTTCACCAGAGGGACCGCATAATCCGCCCGGAGCGGTCCCACCGGCGAGTCCCACACCAGCCCGACGCCGGCCGAGGCCCGCAACGCTGGGGCCCCGCCGGCCGTGCCGGGCAGGCTGCTGGCAAAGGTCGTCGGTCCCCACAGCGAGCCCGCGTCGACGAACGTCGCGCCGCGCAACCCCAACTCGTCGGGGACGAAGGGCAGGCTGAAGCGGGCTTCAGCCGTCGTCGCGACGTAATGGCGGCCGCCGAGGGCATCGCTGTTGGCGCTCGCCGTGTCGCGCGGACCGATGCCGGAGGGCGCAAAGCCGCGGACCGTCTCGCCTCCGAGCTGGAACAGGTCGATGAGCCGCACGTCCTGGCCGCCCCAGCCGCCGATGGTTCCGCCCGTGAAGCGGGCCGCGAGTGTGACGCCTTCGCTCGCGGGGTAGTAGTAGCGGCCGTCGACCGTCGACCGCAGATACCTGGTGTCGCCGCCGACCCCGGCGAGGTCCTGCGAGGTGCTGAGATAGCTGCCGCTCGTCGGCAGCTTCTTGCTGTTGCGCGTGTCGTAGGCAACCGAGTAGCCCACGCTCGAGGTGTAGTAGGTGCCCCCGTCCGCGCTGGCGGCCTCCTTGACGGCGGCGGACGCGGTCTCGCCGACGTCGTAGATGCGGTTGCGCACGAAGGAATAGCGCACCGTCGATGACCAGTTGTCGTCGAGGGCGAAGCCGAGCCGCGTCACGACTCCGGCTCGCTCGATCTGATAGGAGGACTGCTTCGTGTAGTCGGTGTCCTTGTAGAACAGGTCGAACCCGGCAGCGACATCGCTGCCGAGGAAGTGCGGCTCCGTGAACCCGAACTCCGCCTGCTGGCGCGTCTGGCTCGCGGCGAGCTTGAGGCGGATCATCTGCCCGTTGCCGAACAGGTTGCTCTCGCTGACGCTGATGTCGCCGATCACGCCCTCGTTGCTCGAGTAGCCGACGCCGAACGAGAGGTCGCGCGTGTCCTGCTCGGCGACGAGGACGCTCAGAGCGATCTTGTCGGCTTCGGAGCCGCGCGCCGTCTTGATCTCGACGCTCGTGAAGAAGCCGAGCTGCATGAGGCGCCGCCGCGCCGCCTCGACTCGCACCGGCGTGAACGGGTCGCCCTCCTCCATGCGCAGCTCGCGCCGGATCACGTGGTCCTTCGTCTTGGAATTGCCGCTGACCTCGATGCGCTCGATGAACAGGTGCGGCCCGTCCTCGATGCGGAACGTCACGCCC